>QHTW01000084.1 GCA_003220955.1 Gemmatimonadota bacterium
AAGGCGCTCGGCTAATACGCGTAACGCTAAGGCCTGGGCGCGAGCGATCGCTTCATCGCGGTTCTGCCCATAGGCCAGAACTCCGGGAAGGTCAGGAACCTCACCGATCCAACGCCCGTCCTCTTCCTTCTCGAGCTCGATTGCGAACTGCACCGCACCTTTGGCCATGGTCTCAAACTAATAAGAAAGATGGCATCTGCCTAACGAGAATTCGACAGAACTATATAACGTAAACCGCGCATACTCCCCCGCTGTCTATCATGTGTTCTTGTCGCCCAAACGAACGAAATAGGCCGGTCAGCCTATTAAAAATATTACAGCGTGTCGGCAGGACTGCGCACGCCCAGCCCGCCCCGGTTCAGCACATGCGTGTACACCATGGTCGTCGCAACGTTGCGGTGGCCGAGGAGCTCCTGCACGGTGCGAATGTCGTAGCCGGACTCGAGCAGGTGAGTCGCAAAAGAATGCCGCAGAGTGTGACAGGTCGCGGGCTTGGCGATCTTCGCGGCACGGACGGCGTCCTTAAACCCGCGCTGCACCATGGTTTCGTGGAGATGATGACGGCGAACCTGGCCGGTGCGCGGGTCGCGATACTGCCGGGTCGCCGGAAATACCCACTGCCAACCCCATTCTCGGCCCGCGTTGGGATACTTGCCATCCAGCGCGCCGGGCAGCTCGACCCAACCCGCGCCCTCGGCGAGGTCGCGCTCGTGCTGTTTGCGCGCCTTGCCAAGATGCGCGAGCAAAGGCGTCGTCAGGCGCTCGGGCAACATCGTGACGCGATCGCGATCGCCCTTCCCCGCCCGCACGACAATCTCGTTCTTCGCGAAGTCCTTCGAGCAAACGCATCCCCGTGCCGTACAGGGCACCCGCGACCAACGCGACCTCGCGGCGGCCCTTGAGACGCGCGAACACCCGGCGCACCTCGTCTTTGGTGAGAACCACCGGCACTCGCGCGGGCCGCTTCGCACGCACCAGTGCCGAGAGCCAGCCGACCGGCGTGTCGAGCACTTCTCGGTAAAGAAAGAGCAGCGCGCCCAGCGCCTGGTTCTGCGTGGACGCGCTGACGTGACGATCGACCGCCAGATCCGACAGGAACCGCGTCACATCGCTCGGCCCCAACTCCCGCGGATGGCGCATTCCACAGAACCGGACGAACCGGCGCACCCACCCGATGTACGCCTCCTCCGTCCGCGTACTGTAATGCCGGACCCGCAATGCGCGACGAACCGATAACAGGAGAGACGAAGCGGCCACGCATATAGCGTAATTGCTGCGCCGCGATTGGGAAGGATCAGAAAAACGCAGGCCGTCGGACCGTCAGACCGTCCGTCCCACCCATCGCGCCGCCGCCCGTTGCATCAGCGCCTGCCCATGCCACGCGCACAGCACCGGCGTATCTCCAGGGATCTGCGCGACGAGCCGCGGGTGCGCGAATAACACCACCAGCGACGCTCCAGGCACGTGCCGCTCGAGCCGCGCGATAGACTGTGGCCCGAGATCGGCACGCCCCTTCCACGACCGCGGCTCCGCATAGACAAGAATCAGGTGTCTGGTGTCAGGTGTCGGGTGTCTGAGAAACCGCGCACCCTGCCCTGCTAGCGTTTTGGCGAACACGTCTCGCGGCGGGATCGTGTATGGTCCACCGACATCATCATCGACGACCGTCACGGTCAGCGACTTGCCGAGCTGCGGCCGCTCGCCGCGCACGAGATGCACCGCCCGATCCGCCAACCCGTCCGCGAACTTCTGCTGCTCCGCGAGCGTCGCGTCATCCACCCGTCCCCCGTCCCCCGTCCCCCATCCCGCAATGCTCTTCTCGTATCTCGCCAGCGCCTCCTCAGCCCTCGCAGCCGGGACGCGTTCCAGCGCGTGGACGACCCCCACCCAATCCGTCGGATAAAGCAGCATGTCGCAGCCCGCGCTCACCGCGGCGACGGCGGCGTCGCTCTCGGGCGCAGCCGCAGTCGCACCCCCCATGATGAACGCGTCCGTGACGGTGAGTCCCTGAAATCCGATGGTGTCGCGGAGATACCCGAGTATGATCGGCGAGAACGTCGCCGCGGATCCGCTCGCGTCCCAGCGCGGGTAGGCGACAAACGCCGGCATGACGCTCCCGACACCGGCGTCCACCGCCGCCTTGAACGGTGCGACATCGGCGCGCTGCAGCTCGTCGCCGAGTGCCTCCACGACGGGAAGACCCTCGTGTGAGTCTGTCGTGGTACGACCATGCCCAGGGTAGTGCTTGGCACAGGCCATCACACCGTGCTCCTGACAACCCTTGATCCACGCCGCCGCATGCGATCCCACGCTGCTCGGGTCTGCCCCGAACGAGCGCGTCTGCACGATGGGATTCTTGGGCTCGTTATCGAGATCACACACCGGCGCAAACACCCACGTGAGCCCGACGGCCCGCGCCTCGGTGCCGGTGATCTGGCCGCACGCATACGTCGCGTCGAGATCGTCGAGATACCCGAGCGCCGCCGGCGGCGGTAGCTCGGTGAGACCCTTCACCTGCTGCCCCGGCCCGCGCTCGAAGTCAGAGCCGAGCAGCAGCGGCCGGCCCGCGAGGTCGCGCAAGGCACTCGTGAGCGCGATGACAGCGGCGCGGGTCCCGCCAAACAGAATGAACCCGCCCACGCCTGCCGCGAGCGCCTGCTCGATCTTGGCGCGCTCCGATCGAAAGGATCCCCGCCGCCACCGCAGCGCTGGACACACGAGGCGCGCCCGGGGGATCATGCGGGCGTGATGTGCCCGAGAATGCGCGGCCCGCGCGCCCCCGTGGCCGCCGGGAGATTGCCCGCCTTCCCGGACACGGTCTGCATGCCGAGAAACGCGAATGCGACCGCCTCCTTGGCCTCGCCGTTGAAGAACACCTGATCGAACAGGACGACCGCGCGCGGCTGGATCTTGGCGGCGAGCCGCTCGAGCAGCGCGGGATTCTTCGCGCCCCCACCCGAGATCACCACCCGCGCAATTGTTTCGGCAGTGAGTGCGGTGGCGGTGGCGATCGCGTCGTTGTCGGAGCCCCCCGCTTTCTTCACGCGCGCGAGCAGCTTGTCGGCGTACTCGATGCCGAACCGCTCGCGGCCGGTGCTCTTGGGCGGCGGCTGGGCGAAATACGGGTCGGCGAGCAACTCCTCGAGCAGCTTCGCGACGGGCCGGCCGCGGCGCGCCCGTTCGCCATCCCGATCGTACGGCGCGTCCGGATCGACGCGCCGCGTGATCGCGTCGATCACCGCGACGCCAGGACCCGTGTCGAACGCGAACGCGCCCTCGGCGACCCCGCGCCGCGGCACCCACGTGACGTTCGCCATCCCGCCGATGTTGAGCAGCCAACGCCCGTGCTGCTCGTGCCCGAACAGCATCACGTCGGCGAGCGGCACGAGCGGCGCCCCCTGCCCTCCCGCCGCCACGTCACGCGCGCGAAAGTCGCTGACGACGCGCACGCCCACCCGCTCGGCCAACACGGCGGCATCGCCGAGCTGGAACGTCGCACGTCCCGGCTCGTGCCAGATCGTTTGGCCGTGGGATGCGATAAAGGAGAGGTCTCGCGGGTTTGTCTTGGAAGTTGCCAGGAGGGCGAGTACTGCCGCCGCAAAGCGCTCACCCAGCGCGACGTGCAGAAACGCGACGTCCTTCGGCGTGCCGCGCGCGATCGCATCGATGATCGCTCCACGCTCGGCCGCACTGTACGGCTCTTGGCGAAATGCGACCAGCTCGGCGGCGCTGTCGCGCAGTCGCACCAGCGCCGCGGAGATCCCGTCGAGCGATGTCCCCGACATGACGCCGACGGCCAGCGCTTCGGTCATCGCGACACGGTGGGTGGATCGCCCACGACGGGCCGGACGAACCCGCCGGCCGCCTCGAGTAACGCCCGAGCCTCGGCGGCGTTCACTTTGCGCCCGACCATCACGATCGCGAGTTTGACGCTGCCTTCCGCCCGCTTGATGGCATCGCGCGCCTCGTCGCGACTCACCCCACAACACTCCATCACGATCCGCTCGCCGCGATCGTGCAGCTTTGTGCTCAACGCCACGAGATCGACCATCAGATTGCCGTAGACCTTGCCGAGCCGGATCATCGCCCCGGTCGTGAGCATGTTGAGGACGAGCTTTGTCGCCGTGCCGGCCTTGAGGCGCGTCGAACCGGTGAGCACCTCCGGTCCCACGACGGGATTGATGATCATGTCGCACGTCTCGGCCAGGACCTTCGGCGGGGTCGAGCAGGTTACGAGAACCGTCTTGGCACCGAGAGTTTGGGCGCGGGAGAGCGCCATCCGCACGTACGGCGTGGTGCCGCTCGCCGCGATGCCGACCACGACGTCGCGATTCGTCACGGCGGCGGTGTCCATCGCCGCACCGCCGGCGTTCACGTCGTCCTCCGCGCCCTCGGCACTCTTGACGAGCGCCGGGTACCCGCCGGCGATCACGCCCACCACCATTGTGGGCGGCACGCCGAACGTGGGCGGGCATTCGGTCGCATCGAGCACGCCGAGTCGGCCGGACGTGCCCGCCCCGACGTAAACCAGCCGCCCGGCGGCCCGGAACGCCGCCACGATCAGCTCGATCGCGGCGGCGATGCGGTCACGTTCGCCGTGCACGACCTTGGCAACCGTGGCATCCTCGCCATTCATCAGGTCCACGATCTCCAGACTCGAGGCCACGTCGATGCGCTCGGTACGCCGATTGCGCTGCTCCGTGGCCCGAGGATCGGAGAAATCTCGGTTTGTCATGGAGGAGAATTAGACGATAAGATTACGAATGCGAAAGATGCTCGCGCTGTGCGCGGCGGCGACCGCGATCGCCTGTGCTGGTACCACTCCCCCTGCCAGTCCAACACCGATCGCCGCCCGAGGCCCCGGCGCAGTCCTCCGTGGCACGCGGATCATCCCGCCGACGTGGACGTTGCGGGCGCGCGCCGTCACCGCCCCACACGCGATGGTCGTCTCCGCCCATCCGCTCGCGAGCCAGGCCGGTCTCGACATCCTGCAGCAAGGCGGCAACGCCATGGACGCCGCCGTCGCGGTAGGATTTGCGCTCGAGGTCGTGCTGCCGGACGCGGGCAACATCGGGGGCGGCGGCTTCATCGTGCAGCGCACCGCGACGGGGGACGTATCGGCGCTCGACTATCGCGAAGCCGCGCCGTCGGGCGCCTCGCACGATATGTACGTCGACTCGGCGGGCAACGTCACCAACAAGAGCGAAGTCGGCCATCTCGCCTCCGGCGTCCCGGGCAGCGTCGCGGGACTCTATGCGGAATGGCAGCGCCACGGTTCACTGCCCTGGGCGGCGGTGATCGCCCCGGCGATCCGGCTCGCGCAAGGCCACGTGATCGACACGGCCCGGAGCCGCGACATCGCCTCCGATCGCGAGCTGCTCGCGCAGTTCCCGGCCAGCCGCGCGCAGTTCCTCGTACACGACAGCGCGCCGCCGCCGGGAACGACGTGGCGACAGCCCGACCTCGCGCGGACGCTGCAGCTCATCAGCGACTCCGGCCCCGACGTCTTTTATCGCGGCCAGATTGCCGACCTGATCGTCGCCGAGATGCAGCGCGGCGGAGGACTGATCACAAAGGACGACTTGCGGCGCTACGAGGCGAAATGGCGCACCCCCATCCAGCTGAGCTATCGCGGCAATACGATCTATTCCATGCCGCCCCCGTCCTCGGGCGGTGTCACGATGGGCGAGATCCTGAACATCCTCGAGGGCTACGACACGATCCCGGCGTTCGGCACGCCGGCGTATGTCCACCTGCTCACGGAAGCAATGCGGCGCGGCTTCATCGACCGCAACCGCTGGCTCGGCGATCCCGATTTTGTCGACATGCCGCTCGAGCGGCTGCTCTCGAAGTCGTACGCCGCGACGCTGCGCGCCCAGATCGATCCGCAGCGCGCCACGCCCACGCCACCCCCGGCGACGAGCGGCGAGGCGATGCACACAACGCACTACTCCGTCGTCGACGAGAAGGGGAACGCCGTTTCCGTCACCACGACCTTGAATGGTGGCTTCGGCAGCGGCGTCACCGTGACCGGCGCGGGCTTCTTGTTGAACAACGAGATGGACGATTTCACGTCGGCCCCAGGCAAGCCGAATATGTACGGGCTCATCCAGGGCGAGGCAAACGCGATCCAGCCCCGCAAACGGATGCTCTCGGCGATGACGCCGTCGATCGTGACGGACTCCGCCGGCCAGGTCCAGCTCATCGTCGGCTCGCCTGGCGGCCCGACGATCATCACGACGGTGACGCAGGTGATTCTGAACGTGCTGGACCAGCGCATGAGTCTCGCCGATGCGATTGCGGCTCCCCGCATTCACCACCAGGCGCTCCCCGATCAGACGTTCTACGAGCACGGCGGCTTGAGCGACGCGACGGTGCAGGCGGTACAAGCGATGGGACATAAGCTGCAAGAGCGACGGGGGCACAGCGGTTTCGTCGCGGGAATCCAACGAACCGCGGGCGGATGGGTCGGTGTCGCTGACCCACGTATCGCGGGTGGCGCAATCGGTTACTGATGACCCGATAACTTGAGGAGCCTCTGATGCGCATTGCGACGCAAGCGGCACCAGTCGATGTCCTCGTCGTGGGCTCGGGAGCTGGCGGTGGGATGGCGGCGTACGTGCTCACCCGCGCCGGCGTCAACGTCACCGTACTCGAAGCGGGCGGTCCGTGGGACAACACGACCGATTCGCAGATGCTCGTCTGGCCGTACGACTCGCCGCGGCGCGGCGCGTCCACCAAAGAAAAGCCGTTTGGGGAGTTCGACGGCTGCATCGGCGGCTGGGAGATCCCGGGCGAGCCGTACACGGTCGCTCCCGGAAACAAGTTCCGGTGGTGGCGCGCGCGGATGGTGGGTGGCCGCACGAACCACTGGGGTCGTATCTCGCTCCGCTTCGGCCCACGCGACTTCAAGGCGAAAACGTTCGACGGCCTGGGCGACGATTGGCCGATCAGCTACAACGACGTCGCGCCCTATTACGACAAGCTCGAGCAGCTGGTGGGAGTCTTCGGGAGCAAGGAGAACATCCCCAACGCGCCCGACTCGATCTTCCTGCCGCCTCCCAAGCCGCGCTGTTACGAGCTGCTCGTGCAGCAGGCGGCGAAGCGGCTCAACGTCACGTGCGTCCCGTCGCGTCTGTCGATCCTCACCCGCCCGCTCAACGGCCGGGCGGCATGTCACTACTGCGGCCAATGCAACCGCGGCTGCAAGACGAACTCCAACTTCTCGTCCACCAACGTCCTGGTCGCTCCCGCGCTCGCGACCGGCAAGCTCACCCTGAAGACGAACGCGATGGCGCGGGAAATCACGCTCGATAA
The DNA here is from genome assembly GCA_003220955.1 of Gemmatimonadota bacterium. GTDB lineage: Bacteria > Gemmatimonadota > Gemmatimonadetes > Gemmatimonadales > GWC2-71-9 > 20CM-2-65-7. Next base: position 7,318 of record QHTW01000084.1, read on the forward strand.
GAGCGGCAGGGCGAACGGCGTCATTTACATCGACACCAAGGACGGCAGCGAACACCGCATCCCGGCGCGCGTCGTGGTGATCGCGGCAAGCGCGTGCGAAACGTCGCGGCTGCTGCTCAACTCCAAGTCCGCGTCATTCCCCAACGGACTCGCGAACGGCAGCGGCACGGTCGGCAAGTATCTCACCGATACGACCGGCACCGACGCCGGGGGATTCGTTCCGAAGCTGATGGACCCGGTTCCGCACAATCACGACGGCGTGGGGGGGATGCACGTCTACATGCCGTGGTGGATCGACAACAAGAAGCTCGACTTCCCGCGCGGCTACCACATCGAGGTGTGGGGCGGCGCGGGGCTGCCGGAGGCGGGCTTCGGCGGCGGCATCCAGGAGCAGCAGGGCGGCGGCTACGGCAAGCAGCTCAAGAACGACTATCGCCGCTACTACGGCGCGTACATCGGGTTCTCTGGGCGCGGCGAGATGATTCCCAACGAGGGCAGCTACTGCGAGATCGACCCCAGAGTCGTGGACAAGTGGGGCGTCCCGGTACTGCGCTTCCACTGGCAGTTCACCGATCACGAGTATCTGCAGGTGAAGCACATGCAGGAGACGTTCCGCGCGCTCATCAAGGAGATGGGCGGCACGCCGTGGGGGGAAATGCCGAGCAAAGAGGACGGCTACGGCATTGCGGCGGGCGGCGTCATCATCCACGAATTGGGCGGGGCGCGCATGGGCGTCGTGAACTCGAACTGCCAGACCCACGAGGTCAAGAATCTCTTCGTCGCCGATGGTGCTCCCTTCACGTCGCAGGCCGACAAGAATCCGACCTGGACGATCATGGCTCTTTCCTGGCGGACTTCCGAATACATCGCAAACCAGCTCAAGGCGAGGGCCCTATGAAGCGGCGCGAAGCGGTAGGTGCGATGGCGATGGCCGCGCTGACGGCTGCATTCAAATGGACACCGGCAGAGGCGGCAAAGGCGGCAGGGATGGCGCGCGAGGCGCTAAAGGTGCCGTTCGCGCCGGTCTTCTTCACTCCCCACGAGTGGGACACCGTGCGTGTCCTCGCGGATCTGGTTATTCCGAAGGACGAGCGCTCAGGCAGCGCGACCGACGCGGGCGTCCCCGAGTTCATGGACTTCATGCTGAACGACCGGCCCGACGGTCAAACGCCGATGCGCGGCGGGCTCGCCTGGCTGGACAACGAGTGCTCCGAGCGGTTCGGCAAGACGTTCGTCGCGGCGACCCCCGCTGAACAAACCGCCGTGCTCGACGACATCGCCTGGCCCAAGCGTGCGAAGCCGGAAATGAGCCAGGGAGTCGCCTTCTTCAACATGTTCCGCGACATGACGGCGTCGGGATTCTGGTCGAGCAAGATCGGTGTCGCCGATCTCGACTATCGGGGCAACACCTTTGTGCGTGACTGGGCCGGCTGCCCGCCCGAAGCGCTGCAGAAACTTGGCGTCCAATACGAGGATTGAGTGGCCAAACGACTTGGCATCGGAATCGTGGGGAGCGGCTTCAACGCCAAATTCCATCTGCTGGGATTCTTGGGCGTCCGCGACGCTGACGTCCTCGGCGTCTGGAGCCCCAATGAGAAGAACGCCGCTACCACGGCCTCGATCGCGAAAAAACTGGGCGTGGGCGACGCCAAGCCGTATCCCTCTCGACGCCATCTGGCTCTGCGGCCCCAATCACGCTCGCATTGAAAACGTCGAAGAGCTGGTGAGCACGATCGAGCGCGGCAAGGGCACACTCAAGGGCGTCGCCTGTGAAAAACCGCTCGCGCGCAACGTCGCGGAAGCGAAGCGCGTCGTGGAGCTCGTCACCAAGGTCGGGCTGGCGCACGGTTATCTCGAGAACCAGGTCTTCGCGCCTCAGGTCGAGGCCGGTCGCACCCTGCTGTGGGCGCGCGGCGCCAAGCTCACGGGCCGGCCCTACCTCGCGCGCGCGGCGGAAGAGCACAGCGGCCCGCATGCCCCGTGGTTCTGGCACGGCGCGCTGCAAGGAGGCGGCGTGCTGAACGACATGATGTGCCACTCGTCGCTCCTCGTCCAACACCTGCTCACCGATCCCGCGAAGCCGAGAACCTCCGTCCGGCCGTCGCGAATCACGGCCCACATTGCGAGCCTGAAGTGGTCGCGCCCCGAGTACAGCAAGAAACTGAGCGAGACGATGGGGAAGGACGTGAACTACGCGCAGTCGCCGTCGGAAGATTACGCCAGCGTGGTGATCGAATTCGCGACCGATGACGGCCACCGCGTGCTGGGGGAAGCGACGACGTCGTGGAGCTTCGTCGGTGCCGGCTTGCGCCTGTCCGCCGAGCTGCTGGGCCCGGAGTATTCGCTGTCGTGGAACTCGCTCGATTCGGGACTCAAGCTGTTCTTCAGCCGCGAAGTTCAGGGAAGAGCCGGCGAAGACCTCGTTGAAAAACAGAACGCCGAGGTGGGACAGATGCCGGTGGTCGCGAACGAAGCGGCCGCGTACGGGTACGAGGCCGAAGACCGGCACTTCGTCCAGGCGTTTCTCCACAAGCAGCCGCCGGCCCTCACGTTCGACGACGGCTTGCAGGTCGTAAAAGTCCTGATGACCGCGTACATGAGCGCTGAGCAGGGCCGTACGATCGATTTCCCCGCTGCGGGTGTCGAGACGTTCGTGCCCGCCGTGGCGAAGGGGACATGGAAACCATGATCGGCACGCTAGCTTTGTTGTTCGTGGCCCAGGCACAGCAATGGCCTCAACATTCGATGGACCGCCCGCGTCCGCCGGTCGTCGACCCCGGCCCGGAGCGGCCGCCCGTTCCAGCGCCGAAGGATGCGATCGTCCTGTTCGACGGGTCGAACCTGTCGCAGTGGCGCGCGGAGGACAGCTCGGCGGCCAAGTGGATCGTCAAGGACGGCTACGTCGAAGTGAAGCCGGGAACGGGCATGCTGGTTTCCGCGCGGCCGTTCGGGGACGTGCAGCTCCACATCGAATGGGCAACACCTTCCGTCGTGAAGGGCGAGGGCCAGGAGCGAGGGAACAGCGGGGTCTTCTTGATGGGGATGTACGAGCTCCAGGTCCTCGACTCCTACGGGAACGACACGTACCCCGATGGCCAGGCCGGCGCCGTCTACGGCGAGAATCCCCCGCTGGTCAACGCCACGCGACCGCCCGGCCATTGGCAAGCGTACGACATCGTCTTCCACCGGCCCCATTTCAAGGCGGACGGCTCGCTGGAGAGTCCGGCGCGCATGACCGTGTTTCTCAACGGGGTGTTGATTCAGGACAACTTCGAGCTGGTGGGACCGACCGCCAATCGCGCGCGCCCGCCCTACCGCGCGCATGCCGACAAACTGCCGCTCAAGCTACAGGATCACGGCAATCCGCTGCGGTACCGCGACATCTGGATTAGAGCGCTGGAGTAGCCGAAGTCCGCTCGGTCGCGTCTCGCGCCGGCGCCTTGAACAGCGCCGCGAAGAATACGAGTACCGCCGCCGCAAACACCGCCGGCAATATCCAGAAGCTGCGCCAGAGCGGCAGCGTCAATGCCGTCGCGCCGGCGAGGAACCGGTCGTATACGTTGCCGGCGATCTGCGCGCCGATCAGCATGCCGACCCCATAGGTAACCAGCACCAGGAAGCCCTGCGCCTGGCCGCGCACCGCGGGCGTGGACTTCTTGTCGACGTAGATCTGGCCGGTGACGAAGAAGAAGTCGTAGCAGGGCCCGTGCAGCATGATGCCGATCAGAATCATCCAGAAGATCGCGTCAGGCGCGGCGAGCGCGAACAGCGCGTAGCGCAGCGCCCACGCGGCCATCCCCATCATCAGCATCTTCTTCACGCCGAGCCGCAGGAACAGCATCGGCATCAGCAGCATAAAGACCGTTTCGGAGATTTGCCCCCACGTTTGCGTGCCCGCGATCTTCTTCACGCCGGCGGCGACGAGGTAGAGCTGCGTGAAGTTGTAGTACACCGCGAGCGGGATGCACAGCAGCAGCGACGCGATGATGAACACGTAGAACGGCCGGTCACCGAGCTGCTTCAGGGCGTCGAGTCCCGCGATGCTCCGCAGTGAAACCGGCTGCCCCCGCGCCGGCGGCGGGGTGTGCGGCAGCGAGAAGCAGAACAGGCCGAGCAGGATGCTGGCCGTCGCGGCGGTGTAGAGCGGCCCGGGAGTCTGTTCAGCGACGCCGCCGATCAGCTTCCCAAGCACGAAACTGATGAACAGCCCCGCCACGATCCAGCCGATGGTGCCAAATACGCGGATCAACGGAAACTGCTGCTCCTGCGACTCGATATGATGGAACGCCAGGCTGTTGGCGAGGCCGAGCGTCGGCATATAGCAGAGGTTGTAGAGGAGCAGCAGTAGAATGAACGTCGTAGGCTCGGCGGAGAAGCGCGGCGCGGCGAAGAGGATCACGCCGCCCAGCAGATGCAGGGTGCCGAGGACCTTCTCCGTGGCGAAATAGCGGTCTGCCACGAGGCCCAGGAAGAACGGCGCGACGATGGCCGCCACGGGGTTGACCGTGTACGGCCAGTGCGTCAGCGTCGCCATGCCGTGGTTCGTCATGTACACGGCGATGGATGTGTACCAGGCCCCCCAGATGAAAAACTGGAGGAACATCATCGTGGACAGCTTCGTGCGGATCACCGCGTCACGAAGCCCGGACCGCGAGTTCTTTCGTCAGATGGATGATGATGTGCGCCCCCGCTGGCAAGACGATGTCCGAGTCCTTGGTCTCATGGGCCACCGCGGCGCCGGCGGCGCCGCCGACGATGCCACCGATGATCGTGCCCTTCTTGTTGCCGCCGAGGACGCGACCGAGGATCGCGCCGGCGGCAGCGCCCGCTCCCACCTTGGCGACGTCACCCGTGGTGGTGCCGCGCCCTTTGTGAATCGTTTCGAGCGAGTCGACCGACGCGTCGAGCGCGTACGAGGCGCCGCGTACAGTGATGCTCGAAACACTCAGCGTCAAGGTCCCGGGACTGCTGGGATTGGGCGCTGGTTTGACGTCGGTGATCTTGCCGTTGACGACCGAGCCTGCCGGAAGTACGACGCGCCCCGCGGCGTTCCGCACGTCTTCGACGACGCGCGCGGTGAATGGATCGCCGGGTTTCGCGGTCCGCGACGAAATCGTGTCGGCCGCGGCGATGTCGACCGTCGTACCCGCGCTGAGGCGCGCCATGGCGGGCTTCGGCGGCGGAGGCGGAGGATTGGGACGGGTCGGTGGAGGCGGCGGTGGCGTCCGGGCCGGCGCGGGTGGATTCGTCGCGACGTCGTGCATTTGAGCCGTCGATTCCGCGGGTGCCAGCGTCAAGTTGCGGGCGGTCGAATCGGTGGCCTGGCTCTGCTGCTGTCCCTTCTGGCAGGCACCCAAGCCCACGGCGACGGCAGTCGCCAAGATGGCAAGACGGTTCATAAGGTCCTCTCGGTAACAGCGGTGGTATATCGACGTACTAGAGTCGGTCCCGCAAAAATCGCGGCGTCAATCCCTGTAAGTACCCGGCAAGCAGCGTAAAGCTATCGGTGACGAGAAGGATGCCCAGCACGATCAGCATCCCGCCCGCGATGCGATCCACCCATACAATGTAGGGTCGGAAGCGCTGAAACCAGACCAGGAAGCGGTCCAGCGCCAGCGCGGTCACCAGGAACGGGATCGCGAGTCCGAGCGCGTAGATCGCCAGCAACGCCATCCCCTGCCCGAGGCCGGTTTGTGTCGCCGCCAATGTGAGAATGCCGCCGAGAATCGGGCCGATGCACGGCGTCCACGCCGCCCCGAACGTAAACCCGACGACGGCGGAGCCAAAATAGCCGAGCGGTTTGTGCGCCAGTTGGATGCGCCATTCGCGCATCAGCACCGCCGGCCGGAACACCCCGAGGAGATAGATCCCGAACAGAATCAGCAGCACGCCGCCCGCGCGTCCCAGCCACACCTGATAGTCGCGCAGCAAGTGTCCGACGGCGGACGCCGCCGCACCGAGCAGCACGAAGACGAGCGAAAACCCGGCGACGAACGACAGGCCGTGGAGCACCGCCGTCCCACGCCGCCGCTCCGCTTCCTCCACCGACATCCCGGTGAGGAATCCCACGTAGCTCGGAATGAGCGGCAGCACGCAGGGAGACAGGAAGCTCAGCAGACCGGCCGCGAACGCGACAGCTGCACTCACGCTACCCGCAAAACGCGACCGCGGAGACCACCGTCGTCCAACGCCCGTCCGGCCCGCATTCCGCGGTCGACGTGACGTTCATCGTGCGCACGATCTCGCCGGACAGGAGCCACTGCTCGCGGCGCTCGTCCCAGGCCTTGTCGGCCTCGAACGGCACGCCGAGCACCGTGGCGAGCATCGAGGCGGCGAGGTCCTCGGCGTACTCGCCCGAGACGGTCTCACTCTGGCCGAAGCTGTGATGCTCGGAGATGTAGCCGTGGTGCGACGCATCCGCCGGCATCGCCACGCCGATCGATGCGGCGACCAGCCGGCTCGGCTCGTTCGTCGCCGATTCCGCGATCACGGCGAAGACGACCTGACCGGGCTTGAGCATGCTCATCCCCTCTTCCCGGTCGACCAGCTCGCAATGGGGCGGAAAAATCGAGCTCACCCGAACGAGATTGAAGTTGGCGAGGTGGGCATCACGCAGCGCCATCTCGAAACTGGTGAGCTTTTCCTTATGCTGGCCGACGCCTTTCGTGAGAAAGGCCTTGGTCGGGATGAACATTCGGGCGTCAATCAACCTCGAACTACCTCCCTTCGTACCAGACCGCGGGACCTAGCTCGACCGGCGGCTCTGTATCTCCACCCCGGTCCACCGTTGCCTGCATCACCTGCGCGAGCACGTCGGCAGGGCTCAGCGCCACCTCCACCACCTCGATCTTGATCTGCCCGCGGTCCTTGCCGCGCACGATGAGCATGTATTTCGCCGTGTAGACGCGCAACCGTCTGTCCGCCTCACTCCGACGTGTAATCACCGCCGTCCCCCATTCGCGCCCCTGGCGCTTGATCGGCCGGAAGACGTAGATCGTCTCGATCTCCGCAGGGGGTACCTGCGCTTCGACCGCGGCCGCGAGCTTCGCCCACCCCGGACCCTGGCCCGGTGGAGGCGGTGCTAGCGGGAAGACCGGGCCGGAGTCGGGGCCGGAGTCGCTTGCTGCCATCGCTCCACGTAAAAGCGCAGGACATGCATGAAGTCCTGCGCGTTGGTGACGACGCCGTACGCCTGATGCGTGCCGCGGTCCCGCAGCTTCGTGACGACGAACTCGGTTTGATCCACGTCCACGAACGCGGGAAGCATGTTGCCGACTGCGATGGCGTGGAGCGCGGTGGCTACGAATACCGCGAAGGTGGCCGTCGCCGTATGCGACCGCATGGCATCCTGGGCGGCCAACGTGTCGGCAATGACGTCCGGCAACGGGCCGTCGTCGCGGATCGAACCGGCCAGCACGTACGGCACGCCGCGCATGACCAGGGCGTGCATGATCCCGCTGGTCGCGATCCCCTGGCGCACCGCCTTTTCGATCGAGCCCGCGCGCCGGATCGCATTGATGGCCCGCATGTGGAGCCCGTGCCCCCCTTCGACACTTTCGTGCCGAAGATCGCAGCTTCGAGATCGTGCACGGCGACCGCGTTCCCGCCGAACAAGGTGCTCACGTAGCCGTTCTCGATGAACCAGATCATGTCTTCGCGCGCGCGCGAGTGGACCAGCGCGGGGCCGATCACCCAGAGAATCTTGCCCGCGCGGGCCTTCTCTTCGCCGAGCAGCTGCGCCAGCACGCTGTAGTCCACCGGCCGCTCGCGGGACACCTCCGCGGCCATGAACCGGAATTCGTTGGGGCTGCGCGTCCCACCCATAAAACCCTCGACGTGAACGAAGATCCCCTCGCTGCCGTCCTCCGCCGCACCGACCGCGACCTTGTCGCCGCGGTGCACGCGCCGCGGTTCGGTGACGACGAGGTCCTCCGCGCCCGCTTGCACGATGACGCAGTCCATACGCGGCAGGCGCGGGCGGCGCCACCCACCCGGCAGCTTCACGAAGGTCGGGAGGTTCGTCGTCGAAAAAAAACCGTCGGGAAGAACTCCGTCGGCGGGTGCGGGCGTGAACCGCGCGGCAGGCGCGTCGGCCAATGGCGACGCGCCGAAGTTGGGTGGTCGGTACTGAAACCGAGGGCGACTCACAGGCCGGTCAAAATACCCGAACAGAAACGGCTTTCACAAGAGTGACTGCGGGTCGCGATCGACGCTCACCGCCCGATGTGCTTTCGCGCGCCACGCGCGCACCACGCGACCCAGCACGCGGGGCTCCGTCGACTTCGCTAACACATGCCAGCGCCACTTTCCCTTCAGGCGCATGAGCGGGCACGGCGCCGGGCCGAGCACCGTGAGCATGCCGTCGAGCCGCTCACGCGCCGCGCGTCGCAGCCAGGCGGCGACTTTTTCGGCGAGCTCGGCCGTCCGGGCGTGATCGTCGGTCGCGATGACGAAGCGCACGAGGCCGGTCCGCGGCGGATAGGGAGGATAGGGCGGCGTCCGCAGCGGCAGCTCGGCTGCCGCAAATTGCGCGACTGAGTGTGCGGCGGCGGCGCGGATGGCGTGATGCTCGGGCGCCCGCGTCTGCACGAAGACGCGGCCACCGGGCGGGCCGCGCCCAGCTCGTCCCGCCACCTGGGCGACAAGCTGAAACGTCCGCTCGCCCGCGCGAAAATCGGGAAAATGCAGGCCGGTGTCGGCATCCACCACACCGACGACCGTGACATTCGGGAAATCGAGTCCCTTGGCAATCATTTGGGTGCCGAGCAGGATGTCCACGTCCCCGCGGGCCACGCGGTCCAGAATGTGGTGGTGCGCCCACTTGCTCGTGGTGGTATCGAGGTCCATCCGGGCGATGCGCGCCCGCGGATAGCGCATACCCACAAAGCGCTCGAGTTGTTGGGTCCCGAGGCCACGAAGCTTCTGGGTGACGTGCCCACAAATCGCACACGTCTCGGGGATTGGTTCTTCGTGGCCGCAGTAATGGCAGCGCAGCGCCGGCGGCGTCTGGTGCACGGTGAGCGCAATCGCGCACTGGGAACAGCCGGGCACGTTGCCGCAGGCGGGACACTGCACGAACGTCGCGAAACCCCGGCGATTGAGCAGCAGGATGACCTGCTCGCCGCGCTCGAGCGCGCCGGAGATCGCGCCGTCCAGCGCTTCGCTCCAGGCGATCACGCCGGTTTCGGCGGCGGGAATGCGCGGCGCGCTGCGCAGATCGACCACTTCCACCGGCGGCAGCGGCCGCGCCCCGATACGATCGGGAAGCGCAAACGTCGCGATCCGACGCTGCGCCGCTTGATCGAGCGTCTCGAGCGATGGCGTCGCGCTGCCCAGGATCAGACGAGCTCCCTCGAGCTGAGCGCGCATCGCGGCGGCATCGCGCGCGTGATAGCGCGGCGCGGAGGCCTGCTTGTAGCTCGGCTCGTGCTCCTCGTCCACCACGATCGCGCCGAGCCGCTGCACGGGCGCGAAGACGGCCGAGCGCGGCCCGACCGCGACGCGCCGCTCGCCGCGGCGCAGCGCCCGCCAGGCATCGGCGCGCTCGCCGTCGGAGAGACCGGAATGCAGCACCGCGACCTGGTCGCCGAAGACGCCGCGGACCCGCGCCACCGTCTGCGGCGTCAGCGCGATTTCAGGGACGAGGAGAATCGCCCCCTTCCCCGAGTCGACGAGGTGGCGCAGCACGTGCAGGTAGACAATCGTCTTCCCCGATCCAGTGACCCCGTGCAGGAGGACCGGCATGTCGACCGGCGCGTCTAGAATTCCCCGCACGGCAGCCTGCTGATCCACAGTGAGGGATGGCGGCGGAGGCGACGAAAGGCCGGCAAACGGGTCACGCATTTCGGGCACCCGCTCGATGCGCGCCAGGCCCTGCTCCACGAGCGCATCGAGCGAATTCCGGGACAGTCGCAACTGATTCACAAGGTGCGAGACCGGCGCGCTCCCCCCAAGAGCCTCGACGGTTTCATAAGCCGCGCGCCGCTTGGGCGACCGCTTGAAGCGTCGCTCGCGCTCGAGAAGCGAATCCACACCGTTGCCGGTGAGCACGAACAGCCGCTCGGCGGCCGGTGCCGGCCCGGCCGGCCGCGCGACGCTCCACAGCGGTCCCGGAAGCAACGCCCGCAGCGACAGGCCCAGCGGGGCGCCGTAGTAGTCGGACAACCAGCGGCCGAGATCGAGCAGCGCGGGCGAGAGCGCAGGCTCAGCATCGGGCGCGGCTTTGATCGCCTTGAGTGCGATACCTACGGACGACTGAGGACCGACAACGTCAGTTACGATCCCCACGACATTGCGCCGCCTGAGCGGCACGACGACGCGGGCGCCGGGGATCACGCGATCTGCGAGCTCCGGCGGGACTTCGTAGATGTACGCGCGGCTTACTGGGACCGGCAGGACCACGGCGGCGTTCATCTCTTCTTGACGCCGAGTCCGGGCTCCTTGGGCAGACGGATCTGCCCTTGCTCAATGGTGGCGCCGGTGAACGGATCGTCCACGGTCAGCGCGGCGCCGTCCAGGTCGGCGGCATCCACCAGCGGCGTGAAATGCGCCGCCGCGGTGATGCCCAGCGACGTCTCGATCATACAACCGACCATCACGAGCATACCGTGCGCGCGCGCGGTCGCGATCATGCGCAGCGCTTCCCGCAGCGAGCCGCACTTGGCGAGCTTGATATTGATCCCGTCCACGCGACCCGCGAGGCGGGGGATGTCGGCGGCCACGAGGCAGCTCTCGTCGACGACGATCGGGATATGGTGTTTCGCCGCCACGCGCCGCACCTCGACGAGCCCGTCCAGATCCTCCGGCACGAGTGGCTGCTCCAGAAACTCGACGCCGAATTCCCTCAGCTTCGGGATCATCTGTTTCGCGCGTGGGACGGCCCACCCGGCGTTGGCATCCACCCGAATCGGCTTGTCGGTCGCGTCGCGGATGGTTTTGAGAATCTCTTCGTCCCGACCGGTGCCAAGCTTGATCTTGAGGATGGGGTACGCCTTCGCCTCCCGCACCTTGTCGCGGATTTTTGCCGTGGTGTCGAGCCCGATCGTAAACGACGAGAGCGGAGCCTTGCCCGGATCGAGTCCCCACAAGCGCCACAGCGGCTGCCCCAACGACTTGCCGACGAGATCGTGGAGTGCGGCGGACAATGCCGCGCGCGCCGACCAGTTCTTGGGCAGCAGCTGCGCCCAGCGCGCTTCCGCCGCTTCGAGATCGAACGGATCGAGCGGCAGGTGGGGCCCGAGCCGCTCAAATGCCTTTAAGACCGTCTCCAGGCTCTCGCCGTAGAAGGACGAGGGATCCGCTTCGCCCCACCCTTCCTGCCCATTCCCATCCACCAGCCGGACCCAGGCGCGCTTGTAGCCATTCGTCGACCCACGCGCGATGGCGAAGGGGTGGCGGGTGGTGATGGAGGCCTGCTCGACGATCAGCTTCAGAGCCATGTCACCCGCTCAAGATAGTGCGCGCACGAGCGCGACGACACCGGCGGCCAGCAGATCGAGCCGGTAGCCGCCCTCCAGCACAGCCGCGATGGGACGGTTGCCCATCCGTTTCCGCAGCGCCTCCGTCCACACGACGATGTCATCCGGCTCGAGCGTGAACTCGCCGAGCGGATCGCCGGCGAGCGAGTCGAACCCCGCCGAAATCAGGAGGATGTCGGGCGTCCAGCGCTCGAGTGCGGCATCGACGCCCGCGAGAAAATCCCGCACGTACACCGCCCGCGGCAGCCCACCCGGGCGCGGCACATTGAACACGTTGCCCACGCCGCGCTCGTCGGCGGCCCCGGTCCCGGGATACCACGGATACTGATGCATCGAGACGAACCGGATCGAGGGATCGCGCTCCACCAGCGCCTGCGTGCCGTTGCCGTGATGCACGTCCCAATCCACGATCAGCACGCGCGCGCAGCCGCGCGCCTGGGCGTGACGCGCCGCGAGCACGACATTGTTGAGAAAGCAGAACCCCATCGCGCGGTCGGCGAGCGCATGATGGCCCGGGGGGCGCGTGACGCCGAACGCCGTGCCGCGTTCCATCCCCTGCTCGACGGCCGCGAGCGCGACGCCGGCCGATGCCAGCACGCTTTCCCAGCTGCGCGGGCCCATGAACGTGTCGGCGTCGAGGGCGCCGCCGCCCCGCGCGTTCAGGGCTTCGAGCACATCGAGATAGCGTGGAGGATGGACGGCTTCCAATGACGATCGCGGAGCCGCTGCCGCCTCGACCCAGGTCACCAAGGCCGCGAGCTCAGGGTGCCGCACCGCTTCGAGCACCGCCTCCAGGCGTTGCGGCCGTTCCGGATGACCGGCGCCGGCATAGTGATGCCGGCAGGCCGGATTCCAGACGACGGACACTACTCGCGGCGGTGGGTGTGCAGCAGCTGTCGAAGCGATTCCACTTCGCGCTTCATTTCCTTCCGCGCATCAGCCAGCTCCGTCATGGCACGACGGTAGCGGAACCACCCGACCACGACGAGCACCGCCACGATCGCGCACAGGACCGCCCAGAAGATCTGGTTGATCATCACCAGCAACACGCCGTTCAGCAGCAGGAACCCCACCGCCATGATCGTGACGGCGCGGGTGAACGAGTAAGTACTCACCGGACCGGCTGCCGCCGGCCCGGCAGCACAATGAAGGGGGCGTTGGGAACGGCGCCGAGGGCACGCATCGTCGTGGACTCGTCGAGCACGATCGCGCCGCGGAACTTCACCACGAACGCCTGCTCGTCCAGCGTCGTCTTGCGGGCGGAACGCAAGGCTTCGTGCTTCAGCTGCGCGGCGGTGGTGGTGTCGTCCACTTGCACGGGAACGGTCTCCCAGACGGACGTGACCATCACCCGCACGCCGTAGCGCTCACCCGCCGCCGTCACGCGACCTCCACCGGCGACGCGAGCGGCAGCGTGGAGAAGAAGCGATCGAGCGCCTGATCGAAGAACAGCGTCGACGCGCGGACCTGCGTGACGCTCTTTTCCTTGTCCTCCCACGCGCCGATCACCAGCTCCTCGCCACCTTGCCCGCGCAAATTGAGGAAATTTGGTCCCTGCTTTTCCACGAACGCGGAATTGGCGGGCACGCGCTCGGCGAAGAACTCCTGGGCGCGTGCCAGTACGTCGGCGGGCGCGAGCGAGACGGTCGTGGTGTGGATCATGGAGTCCGGAGGATCGTGATGCCGGTGGGTTGCCGCGGAACGGGGATGGTGGCGACGCGGGCATGGGTCGTCAGATCGATGACGTGCACCGCGCCTGGGTCGATGCCGACGCTTTCCTGCGAGATGAATGCCCACCGGCCGTCCGGCGAATAGGCGATGCCATGGGGCAACGGCTTCGTCGTCGGGACCTTGGCGACTTCCGTAAGACTCTGCGGATCCACGAGCGACACGCTCTGCGCCTTCTTGTTCGTCACGATGATCCAGCGGCCCTCGGCCGACGGCTCGACGTTGTACGCGCCGGTCCCGACCGGGATTTCCCGCACCAGCTCGAGCGAAGCGGCATCGATGACCTGGAGCGTGTTGCCGTGATTGCACGCGACGTAGAGCCGCCGATCGTCGGGCGACACCGAGACGAAGGTCGGCATGCAATCGTGTGCCGCCGGCGCCGGTCCGGTGCCATGCATGGGCTGCTCGCCAGTCTTGTGGCGGCGCGTGATGCGCAGACTCTGGCGGTCGATCTCGAGGATCTCGTCGGAGTTCATGCAGGAGACGTACACGAAGGTCCCCGCGTGATTGACCTTCACGCCGTGCGGCATGTCGCAGGCGGGCAGATTCGTGAGCGGCGTCATCGAGGCGGTCTGCACGATCGTGACGACATTCACGCGCGGGTGATCGCCGTGGAAGTCGGAATTCGCGACGAACGCGAGCGCGCCGTCGGGCGTGAGCCCGATCGTGGTTGGAAACATCTCGAGCGGCGCGCGTCCCAGCAGAGAATCTGTACCGGCGCTCATCTTCCACAGCGAGCCGTACGGGGTGCCATGGGCGATCGTCACGTACCACGCCGATCCATCCGGTGCCACGGCGACGTTGTGGGGGCCATCGATGTCGGCGGGCATGATGCCGACGGGAACGATTTTGGCGACCGCCAGCGCGGTGCCATCCCACGTCAGCTCGGTGACGATATCTCCGGACTCACTGGCTACCAGGATACGATAGCCCGGCGCGCCGGTCGAGACGACCAGCCCGGTGAGCAATGCAACGCTCGTCATGAGGCGCATTGGAAAAAAGATAGCGCCGAAGACCGGCCGGCGCCTCAAATGACAACCTCGTAATGCGCCGAGCGCTCATCGAAGCGCGCGAGCAGCGCCCGGGCTTTGGGCGGCACGACCGCCTGCTCATAGTCGGCGCCGGCGAAGTCCCGGACGGCCTCGAGCGAATCGAACGTCATGATGGTGACGAATTCCACGCCATCCGCCAGCGCGCGACGCAGAAGCTGGATGCCGCGGAATCCCTCGATCGCACGATTTCGAATGCCGACGAAGATCTCCTCGTGAAGTAAGTGTTCGTATGCATCCGCATTCGCGGTGGTGGTCCACCCGTGCCAGATCCGCACGATCACTTCGGGGCCCCGCGCAGCACCTTTTGCGTGCGGTAGGCGATGGCGGCGAGAAAATGCCGTAGGAGCTGGCGATCCCTCCCCATCTAGCGGCGGAACACGAAGAAGACCGCCCCGCAGAGGCACACGCCCGCCCAGAGATAGTTGAGCCGCACCGGTTCCTTCATATAGAAGGCGGCGAACGGGACGAACACGCTCAGCGTGATGACTTCCTGCAAAATCTTGAGCTGTCCGAGCTGCAGCTGGGTGTGGCCGATGCGGTTCGCTGGGACCTGCAGCAGGTACTCGAACAGCGCGATTCCCCAGCTCACCAATGCGGCGACGATCCACGGCCGCTGGCTCAGATGCCGCAGATGGGCATACCAGGCAAAGGTCATGAAGATGTTGGAGAAGATCAGCAGGACGACGGTTTTGGCAATGACGGGCATGCAGGATTCCTGAGGAGGAGTCACACTATTTTAGCACTCGCAAGACCTCGCGCGCGGCGCGCCGCCCGCTCGACAACGCCCCTGCCACGGTCCCGATTTCAGCGCCGTTCGTGGCTTCCCCGGCGAAAAAGAGCGTGCCATCCACCGGCCGGGCCAGGGCGCGCGGGGCGTCGTTGCCGCCGACCCCGATATAGCTGTAGGCGCCGCGCGCGAACGGATCGGCGCGCCAGTCGTGAGTGGCCGACGCGTCGAGCTGTTCCTCCAGCTCGCGTCGCGGCACGGCAAAAACCTCTGAGAGTGCCACCAGACTGCGCTCGAGGCGCGAGGGCGGCTCCTCGGCGAGCAGCTGCTCGGCGGCGACGGCACCCACATATCCGGTGAGCACCGGCGCGCGCACGGGGAGCGAGGTCCACCACGTTGGCACCTCAGCGCCGTGCGCGTGCAGAAAGGACAACCCCTTCGAGCCGGCCTTGGCGCGCCGCTCCCTCAGGAATTCCGGTTCTTCCCAGAACGCCTCCCGAAATCGCAACACGATCTTGAACACCTGCCCTGTTTCGATGCCCGCGAGCGCGCGCTGTTTGGGGGGCGGGAGCGCTGGATCGAACCGCACCATACCGGCCTTCAGGACGGCGAGCGGCAGCGTGATCAACATCGTGCGCGCGCTCAGCGTTGGCAACCGCGCTCGGTCGGCGCCGCCGCGACACACGACCGTGACGGCACCGCGTTTCCACTGCACCGATTCCGCGACCGTACTGAGACGCACTTCAGTGCGGTCAGGATCCAATCCATCCCGCAGCCATTTCATGAGCGCGTCGCCACCGTTCGCGATCCGGAACTGTTTGCCCTCCACTTCATCCTCTTCGTCACCTTCTGTTGTTTCGACCGCCAGGGACTGCGCGCTCAACCGGTCGGGGTGCGCCGCGTAAAAGCCCTGCACGAAGTCGCGCAGGAGCCCGCGGGATGCCGCCGGTACCCGCCGCGAGTCCAGATACTCGCTCACCGGGAAGTCCTTCCCGCGGGCGGCGAGCCGGCGTGCGAGATCGTGGTTCATGCGATCGACGAGCCGCCAAAAATCCCCCATCGGCTTGAACCGGCCGGCGGAGGCGAAGTCGTGAGAGACGGGCAGCTCCAGCACCGCGAGCCCGGCGGCCCGTGCGAGCGGCAGGGTTTCGGCCGACTCGCCATGGATGAACTCGGCGCCCAGCTCGAGCGGGACGGGCGACCGTGGATCGTGGACGGTGAACACTCGGCCGCCCACCCGCGGGCGCGCCTCGATGACCGTGACATGCAGACCGGCGTGCGAGAGATCGCGAGCGGCGGCGAGGCCCGCGGCGCCGGCACCGAGCACCAGCACGTCAACGCGTTTGCGATCTCGTGACATGACCGGATACCCTCACAGCAGGGCGCGCAGCGCCGCTTCGATTTCGGAATTGGGCACGGCGCGCGCCCCCAGCTCTCGCGCCGCGCGCAGCTCGGGCGCATTCACGTGCGAGCCAAAGGCGAGAACCGGAATGCCGCGTTGTACCAGATCGCGAATGCGATTGTGCACAGCGGCCTTGCCGAGCTCGATGACCGCGAGGTCGAAGGGTTCGTCACGCGTGGGTTCGGCGCCTCCGCCCCGAACAACTTCCCGCAGCTTGCCGCGAAAGAAGAGATCGCGGCACTCGAGCAGCACGCGCTTCAACCCGCCAGCTTCTGCGTGAGGTATTCGACGAGCTTGCCGGCCGCGACACGGTCCTGCTTCAGCGTATCGCGGTCACGCACCGTCACCGTTTGGTCCTGCGTGGACTGGCCGTCGATCGTGACCCCGTACGGCGTGCCTGCTTCATCCTGCCGCCGGTAGCGGCGGCCGATCGATCCGCCGTCGTCGTAGAACACGTTGAAGTGGCGGCGTAGGTCGTCATGGATGCGGTGCGCGAGGTCCGGCATGCCGTCCTTGTTCACGAGCGGGAACACCGCCGCCTTGAGCGGCGCGAGCGAGGGCTTCAGTT
>QHTW01000253.1 GCA_003220955.1 Gemmatimonadota bacterium
GCCGCCGCCGGTTGCGAACTTCGCACCCAGTTGTACGGGGCTGACGTGCAACTTCGATGGGAGCAGCTCGACGGCGCAGCCGACAGCGACGTACAGCTGGACCTGGGGCGACGCTACACCCTCGGGGTCAGGCAAGACGGCATCGCACACCTATGGTGCGACGGGGACCTACAACGTGACCCTCACGGTCGCGGATGCTGGAGGGACCGACTCGAAGACACAACCGGTCACGGTCTCGGCACCGCCGCCGCCCGCGACGACGCTCGCGTTCACCAGCAATCCGCCGGCGATCCTCGTGCTGAACGGCACGTTCTCGGTTGAGGTGACCGCGCGCGACGCGCAGGGTGGGACAGCCACCGGTTTCTCGGGCACGATAGATCTCACGCTCCAAGGGCCCATCGTTGCCGGGGGCTTGAGCGGCTCGACCAGTGTGAACGCAGTCAACGGCGTCGCCACGTTCAGCAACCTGCGCGTCACGGGCTTGTGCACCGGGTGCACGCTGAAGGCGGCCGCCAACGGCCTTGCCGGTGCGACGAGCTCCTCGTTCAACGTGGTGGCGGGCCCATGACAGATGCGCGCCAGGTCACCGAACCCGTTCCTCCCCGTCGCCCTCGCCCTGCCCCTTCCCGTCCGCTTCCGCGGATCCTGGACGACGATTGGGAGGCACCGCCCTCCAACAGGGGGCGTGGCAGAGTCGTGGCCGCGTGCATCGGCGTGGCGCTCATCGTGACCGGCGTGGCGCTGCTGAGCAGCGGCGCGCGCGTGTGGCAATCGGACGACGGGCGCATCTGGGGGCCAATCGCACCCGCACCGTCTTCGATAGCCGAGGCGTCGGGGGGAGGACCAACTACGCACCCGCGGTCGCGTGTGGCGCCCGCGGCAAACCGGCTCGCCGGCTACCTGTCCGTCAACTCGAGCCCGTGGGCCGCGCTATCGGTGGACGGGCGCGTGGTCGGCACCACGCCGCAAGTCAGGATTCGGGTGACGCCGGGCCGGCATCACCTGCTCCTCGTGCGCGTCGGCTTCCAGACACATAGCACGTGGGTCAGCGTGCCCGCCGGCGGCACGGTGCGGCTGACGGACATCACCCTCGCGGCAATCACCCGATGAGGGTCCGCGTCGTGGTCCTGGCTCTCCTGCTCGCCGCACCCGCGCTTGCCGCACAGAACGGCAGCGCGAGCGAGGTGATGACCAGCGCCGTCCGCGCGTATCGGGACCTCGACTTCGAGGTGGCGGCGCGCCTGCTACGGCGGGTGCTCACCCCGCCGCTGGCGAGTGAGCTCGACGACTCGACGCGCTTACGGGCGCTCACGTACCTCGGCGCCGCCGAGCATTACCGCGATCGGCCGGACTCGGCGACCGCGGTGTTTCGCCGGTTGGTTGTCCTCGCACCACCTTACCGACCCGATACGCTGATCTTTCCGCCCGAAATCACTCGGTTGTACGACGCAGTCCAGGCGAAATTGAGTGTTGGCGAACCGCAGCGGATCGCCGTCAACGCGCGCGACAGACTGCCTCGCTTCAGACCGCCGCGGCCACCAGCCGCGCTCCACGTCCCGCCCGCGGCCCCGCCAGTCGGCGCAAGCGAGAGCAATGAGCTCAGAACCACCGCCAGCGCCGCCGGCCAGGTGCTGAACGTCCGCGGCGTACCGGCCCTGGGGTTTCTTGGCGACGTGCGCTTCCGCCGCCTTGAGCTCGACGTGCGATATGCCGAAGGTCAGCGCGAGGCTCTCGTCGAGGGAGCCGTGGCCCTCGGCTTCTTGGCTACGCCGTGGCTGAGCGTGCAGATGGGCCCGGACGCCCGCCGCTTCGACACGCCGTTCGGTGCCGAGCGCTGGGTCACGTGGCGATTGGGAGGACGCGGGGACGTCGCGATCGCCGGCACGGGCGTGCGCGGGCACGCGACCCTGTGGCGCGCGCTGGGCCTCCAGGTGAACGTGCCCCCGGGCTCGGGCAGCGCGTACGGTGGCGAGGTCGGCGTCACCATGGACCTGCGATCCCAGCCGTTTTGGTTCGGCGTGGCGTACGGGATCGACCAAGCACACGTACGCGACGCTGCCCGGGGCGAAACCGTTAAAACTCTGACGTTCACGGCCGGGCTCCGGCAGCGCTGAGGAGCTTGCGCGTCTTCTAGACTCTCTCCATTCTCCCCGTTCCCTTCAACGGAGATATGGATGCGCGCCCCACGTTATCTCCCGTTCGTCCTGCTCACGGCATTCGCCTGCAAGCCGGCCGACACCACCACCGGCGCGAAGCAAGCGATCGACGCGGCCAACGCCCAATGGCCCCGCCTCACCAGTGGCGGCCACGCCGACTCCATCGCCGAGTTCTATGCCGTGGACGCCGTGCTGATGCCGCCCAACATGGCCACCGTGCGCGGCCGCGACGCGATCCGCGCCTTCTTCACGGTCATGAACACCATCCCCAGCCCGCGGCCGACGCTTACGATCCGCGCCGTGCAGGTGTGGGGCAGCGGACCCATGGCGATCG
>QHTW01000085.1 GCA_003220955.1 Gemmatimonadota bacterium
CAAGGGCGGCAAGAAGCGGGGCGTCGATGACAGCGTGTACGGCCTGCTCGGCGTCCACCCCAACGGCGGTCCGCGCCCGGCGGAGATTCTGCAGCGGCTCGTGCTGGGCATCGTGAACGAAGCGGCGCGAGCACTGGGCGAGGGCGTCGCCCACAGCGCGCGGGACGGCGACATCGGCGCGATCTTCGGGTTCGGCTTTCCGCCATTCCGCGGTGGCCCGCTCCGGTACGCGGATGACCTCGGCGCGGAGCGCGTGGTCAGCGATCTCGAGCGCCTCGCCGAGCGCCATGGTGTCCGCTTCGCGCCATCAGAGGCGCTGCAGGAGCATGCCCGCCAGGGAACAAAGTTCTACGGCTGATGCTCCGCGCCGCTTTTCTCTGGTTGAGCGAGCAGCCCCGCATCTTTCGGTTCGTTCGCAAGAACCGCCTCGCGCGCAAGCTGGCGTCCCGGTTCGTCGCGGGCGAAACGATCGACGAAGCCATTACGACGCTGCGCGACCTCAACAACAGCAATCTGTCCGCGTCGCTCGATCTGCTCGGCGAATCGGTGCTCCACGCCGATGAAGCGCAGCGTGCCTGCCGCACGTACCTCGATGTCCTCGACCGCGTCCGAGCCACCAGCGCCAACGCGAACGTCTCGGTCAAGCTTACGCAAATGGGGCTCGACATCGACGAGCAGCTGTGCCTCGCCAACATGCGCGCGATCATCGGGAAGGCAAAGCAGTTCGACTCCTTCGTGCGCATCGACATGGAGCAGTCCAGCTACACCGCCAAAACGATCGCGCTCTTCAAGGACGTCTTCTATCCCCAGTTCGGGAATGCCGTGGGCGTGGTGCTCCAGTCGTACCTGCGGCGGACAACGGCCGACGTGCACACGATGATCGGTTTGGGTGCGCGCGTGCGCCTCTGCAAGGGCGCGTACCAGGAGCCGGAGGACGTCGCCTTCCCGCAAAAACGGGACGTCGATGCCAACTTTATCGATTGCATGGAACAGTTGATGGAGCGCGGCAACTATCCGGGCATCGCGACGCACGATCAGAAAATCATCGACCATGCCAAGGCGTTCGCGAAGCAAAAGAAGCTTCCCCTCGAGCGATTCGAATTTCAGATGCTGTACGGTGTGAGACGAGACCTCCAGTACCGGCTGCGGCGCGAAGGCTACAACATGCGCATCTACACGCCGTTTGGAACCCATTGGTACCCGTATTTGATGCGCCGTCTCGCCGAGCGTCCCGCCAACATCGCGTTCATCACGTCGAGCATCCTCAAAGAGTGGACGACACGACGCTAGGCGGTTACGAGCAAGTGCATGGGCGTCCGCCGGCGTTCGGCGCGCCGGATGGCCAGGCCTACTCCGTCGCGACGTTCGCCGACGATACGGGATCCGACGGCCCATACGGCGCTGCGCTCTTGTTCGTGCGCTGGGGCGAAGGGGAGCGCCCGGTTGGACACCTCGAGACCGATTACCTAGCCTTTGGCGCGACGCCCGACGAAGCGCTGGCGCCGGTGCTGGCGTTGACCCTGGAGCAGGTCAAGGCGTACCTCGACCAATGCGTCGCCCGGAGCACGGCGTGACCCTCACGAACGGTGTGGTCCTCGCGCGCGCGGCCGGCGGGTACCGGGTTCACACCGACGCCGGCGAGATCACCGCCACGCTGCGGGGCAAACTCAAGTACCAGGACTCCGACCGTGTCGTTCCGGGGGACGTCGTCGTCCTCGAGGGCTCGACCATTGCCGAGATCCGGCCGCGCCGCTCGGTGCTGGCGCGGCGCGCGGCGCAAGGCAGCAGCGGAGCCGGTCCGCGGCGCGCACAGCCGGTCGCGGCCAATGTGGATCAGGTGATCGTAGTGACCTCCGCCCGTGATCCGGAGCCGAGCCCCAGAATGATCGACCGCTTCCTCGTCATTGCGGAAGCGAACGGCCTTCCAGCGGCGGTGGTGCTCAACAAGATCGAGCTCGACCGCGCGATCGAGGAGACCCTGGCGCGCCGCTTCAAGACCGCCGGCTATCAACTGCTCGGAACGTCGGTGAAGGCCGATGAAGGCCTCCCCGCGCTACGCGACTTGCTGCGGGGCCGGCACTCGGTCTTTACGGGCGCGTCGGGCGCGGGCAAGTCGAGTCTGCTCAATGCCCTCGAGCCGGGGCTCAAGCTGCGTGTCGGCGCGATCAGCGAAAAGTGGCGGACTGGCAAACACACCACCACCGCCGCAGAGCTGGTGCCCGTTGCCGGCGTCGGATACGTCGTCGATACGCCGGGCCTCCGCGAGATCGGCGCCTGGGGCATCGATCCCAACGAGCTGGGTGCCTGCTTTCCGGAATTCCGTCCGTACCTCGATCAGTGCCGCTTCGACAACTGCCGCCACCTTGCTGAGCCGGGCTGCGCCGTGCGCGGCGCGCCGGCCGGGGCGATCGATCCCGACCGGCTGCTCTCGTACGAGCGGATCTACGAGGAGATCAGCGAGCCTTCCTGGTCCAGCGGCCGGCGTCGCGGGAGGTGACCTTGGCCATCATCTGGGTGAACGCGTCGTCGAGGTCGATGCGCTGCGAATTGGCGATGCAGATCACGACGAAGAGGATGTCGGCGAGCTCCATGGCCAGCGAGCCGGCCGGCTCATCGGGTTTCTTTTGCTTCGGACCGAACTGGTGATTGATCTCGCGAGCGAGCTCACCGACTTCCTCGGCGAGTCGCGCCACGTTGGCGAGCGGCGGGAAATAGCTCGCCTCGAACTGACTCACCCACTCATCCACGCGGTGCTGTGCATCACGGAAGCTCATGACTGACCTCGTCGCGCCCTTTCGGGGTGAGCGATACGCCGCCGTCGATCGGCTCAGCTCTTTGATCGCGCCGCCCTATGATGTGATCGATCCGGCTGAGCGCGCGCGTTATGCGGCATTGGACCCGGACAATATCGTGCACATCATGCTCCCGGAAGCGCCGCCGGGAGCCGCCGACGACGCGCGCTACCGCGTCGCCGCGGAACAGCTCGTCGCTTGGCGCCGCGCCAGTGTGCTGCGGCGCGATCCGGAGCCCGCACTCTACGTTCTCGCGCAGGACTTCACACTGCCGACGGGCGAGCGCCGCACCAGGCGCGGCGTGTTCGCCGCCGTCGCCGCCGAAGGGTACGAACCGCGCCGCATTCGGCCCCACGAGCGCACGCATGCGGGACCAAAAGCCGATCGGCTGGCGCTCATGCGCGCGACGGCGACCAACATCGAGTCGATCTTTCTGCTCGCGCCCGATCGCGATCGTGCGCTTGCCAAGTCGCTCGCAGCAGTCACCGATGATAAGCCCGATGCCACCGCGGACCTCAACGGCGTGGGGATCCGCCTCTGGATCGTTCACAACGAGTCCCGAATCCCTATTCCCGAATCCCCACTCTACATCGCCGACGGGCACCATCGCTACGAAACGGCGAGCGCTTACGCGCAGGAGAACCCTGCCGCCGACCGCGTGCTCGCGCTGATCGTATCCGCGCAGGATCCGGGACTCGCGGTTCTGCCCACGCACCGCGTGATCTTCGGGCCCGGCCGCGAGTTGGACCGCTTGTTGCCGCGCTGGAGGGAATGGTTCGATGTTCAGCCGATCACCGGCGGCCGGGACCCGTTGACGACGCTTGCCTCGATGGGGCGAGACCGCACCGCCTGTCTCGTCGCTGATCGCTCGCGGATCCTCGCGCTGCTGCTCAAACCCGGCGCGCTTCCCGATCGACTGCCGAGCCTGGCGCAAAGCACCGCGGTTCGCGATCTCGACGTCGCGCGGATCGAATCGCTGGTCGTCAAGGAGATTCTTTCGGCCGGGACGTCGACGCCAATCATCCGCTACGTTGCCGATGGCACCGAGGCACTCGGCATGGTCCAGCGCGGCGGCGCGGCCGTGGCGGTGCTGCTCAATCCCGCGAAGGTGGAACAGGTGTTTGCGGTGGCGGATGCGGGAGACGTGATGCCGCCGAAGTCCACGTACTTCGTGCCGAAAGTGCCGAGCGGGTTAGTCTTGCGGCCTGTCTAGTCGGACAGCCGGAAGGTCGGACCGTTGGGCGGTCAATCTTGGAGGTAGTATGTCGCTACAAGGAAAGCGGATTCTCTTTCTCGCTGGTCCGTTGTACGAAGATCTTGAGCTATGGTATCCGAAAATCCGACTCGAGGAGGAAGGGGCGACGACAATCGTCGCTGGGATTGGCGAGAAGACATATCAGGGCAGCGAGGATATCCCGTCACTGTCGACTCCCAGGTGGATCAAATCGATTCCGGGGATTTTGATGGACTCGTCATCCCGGGAGGCTTCGCTCCTGATCAGCTCCGGCGCCTCGAAAATGTCCTACAGTTGACTCGGCAGATCTACCAAGCCGGTAAACCGGTCGCTTTCATATGTCATGCCGGCTGGGTGCCCATCTCCGCCAAGATCCTGAAGGGGAAACGGGCGACCAGCGTTCGTGCCATCAAGGACGACATGGAAAACGCAGGCGTGCTATGGGAGGACAGTGCTGTCGTAGTCGATCGTAACCTGATCTCGTCGCGAACGCCCGCAGACTTGCCGCAGTTCTGTCGTGCTCTCATTCAAGCACTCGAGCGAGGGCCGCACGACTGAGCGTTGATCGATCACGTTAACCATCACAGCAATGCGGCCGACATCCAAAACCCGCCGTGCGGTCAGACCTTCAGACTGTCCGACGGTCCGACGCTCCTATAGTTTCTGCGCATGAGTCCGCGGCCTCGTCAGCAAATTCTCGACAACCTCGATTCCGTGTATCGAGAGGCGTACGAGCGCGCCAAGACGGCAAAGGATGATCGCCGCATGGCCGATCTCGACGCGGCTTATCAACGCGAACAGCTGCTGCTCGAAGTGCTGCTCGATATCCGCGATGGGCTGAGCGCTCCCGCCAAGCCGAAGCCGCCGTCCGATCCGGGAGCCAACCCGCTCGCGACCATCGATACGATCCGTCGAATCACCAAGCTCCGTTAGGAGGTACCTCGTGCGTCGTGCGTCGCGCGTCGTTGCGCTCGCGTTACTCACCGCCTGCGGTTCCAAAGCCGATCTCCTGATCCAAGGTGGCCCCGTTTGGACCGGCCTCTCGACCGGCCGGGGCCGGCCCGGCGCCGTGGCGATTGCGGACGGCAAGATCCTCGCCGTCGGAGACTCTGCGGACATCACCCGGTACATCGGTTCCGGAACTCAAGTTCTGCAGGCCCAGGGCGGTCTCATCATGCCCGGCTTCGCCGACGGCCACACGCATTTCATCGGTGGCGGTTTCCAGCTCGCGTCGGTGGATCTGCGTAACGCCGCTACGCCGCAAGAGTTCGTGCGTCGCCTGAAGGAGTACGCCGCCCATCTCAAGCCGGGCGAGTGGATTCTTGGCGGCGTCTGGGATCACACATTGTGGCGCGGGGCGCCGCTGCCGCGTCACGATTGGATCGACTCGGTCACGCCGAACAACCCCGTTTTTGTCGGTCGACTAGACGGGCACATGGCGCTCGCCAACGCGGCCGCGATGCGCGCCGCGAAGGTCACGAAAGACACACGCGACCCGATGGGCGGCGAGATACCACGCGACGCGCGTGGTGAGCCGATCGGAATATTCAAGGACAACGCGGAAGGCTTGATCGAAGCCGCGATCCCGGCTCCTTCTCAGGAGCAGCAGGACTCCGCCCTGGCGCGTTCCCTGGCCCATGCGGCATCGCTCGGCGTCACCGCGACGGGCAACATGTCGGCCTCGTGGGCCAATCTTGCGGCCTACAAGCGCATGGAGCGAGCCAAACGCATGACGGTCCGCGTGTCGCTCTATCTCCCGATCGAGGACTGGCGGACCGTCGCCGATAGCGTTCGACGCAACGGCGCCGGCGACGACTGGGTGCGCATCGGTGGAGTAAAGGGATACATGGACGGCTCGGCGGGATCGCGGACGGCATTCTTCTTCGAACCGTTCTCCGACTCCGCGGGTTACCGCGGCTTGATGCGGCAGCCGGAATCGGATATGCGTGCCTGGGTAGGGGCGGCGGACTCTGCGGGCCTCCAAATCGCCGTGCACGCCATCGGCGATCGCGCCAACGCGATCATTCTGTCTATCTACGACAGTGTTACGCACGCACATGGCGCGCGCGACCGGCGGTTCCGGGTCGAGCACGCGCAGCATCTGCGGTCTCAGGAGATTCCACTGTTTGGTGCCCGGCGTGTCGTGCCTTCGATGCAGCCCTACCACGCCATCGACGATGGCCGCTGGGTCGAGCAACGCATCGGACCGGAGCGCATCAAGACGACGTACGCCTTCCGCACGCTGCTCGACACCGATGCACCGCTGGCGTTTGGGTCGGACTGGACCGTCGCCCCCCTCGATCCGATGCTCGGTGTGTACGCGGCGGTGACCCGCCGCACCCTGGACGGCAAGAACCCCGGCGGCTGGGTGCCCGACCAAAAGATCACCGTCGGCGAGGCGCTCCGCGCTTACACCTACGGCAATGCCTGGGCGACGTTCAATGAGCAGAAGTGGGGCACGCTGGCTGCGGGAAGGTTCGCGGATGTCGTGGTGTTGGATCGCGATCCCTTCGCCGTGGCGCCGGAATCGCTCGGCACCATCAAGCCGCGCTTTACGATCGTTGGCGGGAAAGTGGTCTACCGAAAACAGTAGAGCGGGTCTAGCCCGAGTATTTGAATCCAGCCTCGGCGAGGGTGAGAGGCGCTCCCTCGTGCTCCACACCCGCTCCCACCACCTCGCCGAGCACGAGCGTGTGGTCGCCCGCCGGTAGCGTCGCGACGACGCGGCACTCCACCCATCCCAGGCTGTCAGCCAAAACCGGGACTCCTGACACGGGCGCCGGCTTGGTCTTGAGTCCTTTGAGCTTCTGTGGCGCCTGATCGGAGTTGCGTCCCAACTTGCCGGCGAGGTCGCGCTGGCCCGTCAGCAACAGGTTGACCGCAAAGTGATGCGAATTGCGGACCATGCCGATCGTCTTGGAGGTGTTCTCGATTGCGACGACGACCATGGGCGGCTCGAACGCCGCCTGCGTGATCCAGTTGGCCGTCATGCCGTGGGCTTCGCCGTCGTGCGCCACGGTCACAACGTACAGGCCGTAGGGGAAGTGGCGGAGAATCGCTTTCTTCGCGGCCTCGTCCATGTCTTGAAGTAAGAGATCAGGCTATTTTTGGGCAATATGGCGACACGTCCCCGCACGGCTACGTCGCAAGCCAAGCGCACGCTCTCCAAGAGCGATCTGCTCGACATGTATCGGCTGATGCTGCTGTCCCGGCGCATCGACGACCGGGAAATTCAGCTCAAACGTCAAAACAAGATTTTCTTCCAGATTTCGGGGGCTGGGCACGAGGCGGTACTGGTCGCGGCCGGAAAAGCGTTGCGGCCGTCCTACGACTGGTTCTATCCATATTATCGTGACCGTGCACTCGCCCTGACGCTTGGCATGACGCCCACCGAGATGTTCCTCTCGGCAGTCGGCGCCGCCGACGATCCCAATTCCGGCGGGCGGCAGATGCCCTCCCATTGGGGTCACAAACAGCTGAACATCGTCAGCCAATCGAGTCCGACCGGGACGCAGTTCCTTCAAGCGGTCGGCTGCGCCGAGGCGTGGCAGCGCTACAGCAGAATCGACGACCTCAAGGAGAAGCCGATCCACGGCGACGAGGTCGTGTACTGCTCCGCCGGCGACGGCACGACGAGTGAAGGCGAATGGTGGGAAGCGTTGAACACCGCCAGCAATCTCAAGCTGCCGGTGCTCTTCCTTATCGAAGACAACAAGTACGCCATCTCCGTGCCGATCGAGGTGCAGACCGCCGGTGGATCGGTCTCCAAGCTGGTAAGCAATTTCCCCAATCTCCGCATCGAAGAAGTCGACGGCTGCGACCCGATCGCCTCATACGAGGCTCTGACTCGCGCGGTCGATTGGTGCCGCCAACGCAAGGGCCCAGCGCTCGTGCATGCGCATGTCACCCGGCCATACTCACACTCCCTCTCCGACGACGAGATCCTCTACAAGCCCCCACGCGAGCGTGAGGACGAAGCCAAGCGCGACCCGGTGGCGATCTTCCCCAAGCGTCTGTTGGACGACGGCGTGGCGACGGAGTCCGAGCTCGCAGCGATCAAGGCGCAGGTTGAGGAAGAGATCCAGGTCGCCGCCGACATGGCGCTCGCCTCGCCACAGCCCAAACCCGAGTCTGCGTTGCTGTGGGTCTACTCGCCCGACGTGGATCCCACCTCGGAGCAGTTCGACACCGAGGACGATCCGCATTTTACCGGCGAGCCTACGACGATGGTGGATCTGCTCAACGCCTGTATGAAGGACGAGATGGCGCGGGACCCGCGCATTCTCGTCTTCGGCGAAGACGTCGCCGACGTCAGTCGCGAGCAGTACCTCAAGGAAGTGAAAGGCAAAGGTGGCGTCTTCAAGGTCACCTGGGGACTGCAGCGCCAGTTCGGCAGCGACCGGGTGTACAACTCACCGCTTGCTGAAGCGAATATCGTTGGGCGCGCCATCGGACTCGCGACGCGCGGGCTCAAGCCGGTCGTCGAGATCCAGTTCTTCGACTACATCTGGCCCGCCTATCACCAGCTGCGCAACGAGCTCGCCACGATGCGGTGGCGCTCGAGCAACGCGTTCAGCGCGCCCGCGGTGGTACGCGTAACATACGGCGGATATCTGAAGGGTGGCTCGGTGTATCACTCCCAGACCGGTGCCGTGGTGTTCACCTCGGTGCCAGGGCTGCGGGTCGTTTGCCCGTCCACGGCGCTGGATGCCAACGGTCTGCTGCGGACCGCGATTCGCTGTGATGATCCTGTCCTCTTCCTCGAACACAAGCACCTCTACCGCCAGACGTACAACAAAGCCCCGAACCCCGGCCCGAACTTCATGATTCCATTCGGCAAGGCGAAGGTCGTGCGGGAGGGGACGGCGGTTACCGTCGTGACGTACGGCGCCGTGGTGCAACGCACCCTGGTTGCGGCAAAGGAGCTCGAGGAAAAGGAAGGCGTCAGTGTCGAAGTCATCGACCTCCGGTCGCTCTCTCCGGTAGACTGGGAGACGATCGAGGCCTCGATCAAGAAGACCAACAAGGTGATCGTGGCCTACGAGGACGCCTACTCCTGGGGGTACGGCGCGGAGATCGCCGCGCGCATCGCCGATCAGTCCTTCCCGTGGCTCGACGCCCCGGTCAAGCGGGTCGCGTCGACCGACACGTTCGTCGGGTACGCGCCCGACCTCGAGGAGTACATTCTGCCACAGGTGGAGGATCTCGCGAAGGCAATGCGCGAGCTGCATGCGTTCTAAGCCGGCGCTCGCCTACACTCTCCTCTTCTTCTTGTCTGGT
>QHTW01000086.1 GCA_003220955.1 Gemmatimonadota bacterium
GATCGGTTCGCCACCGTGATAGAACGCCGTCGCGAGGTTGGGCCAGCGATCGCCAAGCTCTCTCGCGATCTGCTCGACCTCCGCCCTGGTTGGCACAAACACCGCGACACCCCGCCGTTCGCGGATAACGCGCTTCATGAAACGGTCGTGTAAGAACTCGAGTGGCTGCTCTGCCAGCACATTGACTTGCGCGGCCTTCGCGGGGTCGAACGCCCGCGTCTCCAAGACTTCGGCGGACCGGAGATAGTCGGAATAGAAGGTCGGATCGACCGTGGCGGATAACCAGATGAATCGGCAGCGGGCCCGTTTGCCAAGCGCCAGGCACAGCTCCATTTCGGCCGATGTCTGATGGATTTCGTCGACGACGAGCGTGTCTTGCGCCGTGATCAGGCCGTCCTGGAACCAGCGCCGCGCTATGCCGGTGGTGACGATCACGACGTTCCAGGTCGGAGTTTCCGGGGTGGCTTCTCGCTCGCGATTGACCACTCCGACCTTCAGCGGCGCTTGCAGGATGGTCTCCGCCATGCTGCGGATGGCTAGCGTCTTTCCGGTGCCGGTACCGGCGACGATCCCAAAGCCCTGACCAGATCCGGCCAGCCGGCGGATATCGTCTCCATGTTCGCGCTCCAGGAGGGTCTCGAGCCTGAGTCCCAGGGCCAATTCGATCGTTTCGCAGGCCGCGCGCGTGGGCGCGATGACGATGACTCGCCCGGTGGATGGCTCAGCTGCGAGGAAGGCCTGGGGATCGGGGGGGAGGAAGTGGTCGCGGGATATTCGCACCGCTGGAATATAGAAACAGGGCCTACAAAGAATTCCCCCTCTCCACGGCGGGAGAGGGGGTCAGGTGTTAGGTCCTACCAGTCCCGGTGATAGCGATGCCGGTGATACCGATAAGGCCGCACGAAGATGACTCGCGGCTCCCGGTAGTAACGCGGCTCCAGCACGATTACGGGCACGGGGCGGTGGCGATAGAAGTAGGGGTATGCGTAGCGGTGGTAGTACGGGCGGCCGACAACGACCTGGCCGGCAAAATACGGATGTCCAAAACTCAATGAAACACCGACGCGAGTCTGCGCGCGTCCGACTGAGGTGCCGAGACCAACCAGCAATCCAACGAGAACGAGTATGCGTTTCATGTCTTCCTCCTTGATTGGAGGCTTCAATAGAAAGAGGCGTGCCAAAAGAGGTGGTCGCTGTAAGTTGTGTATTACAAGATACTTATGGTAGGAAGATCGTACCGGTGCGTGTCCATACGCCGAAACACCTGTCCTCCTCTAATCTCCGAAGCTCACTCCCAGATCCCGCGCCGTAGCGATGGTATCAGAGTCGAGCGGCACGCGGCGTGGAGCCGCAAGCGCCTCTTGGATCGCGATCGGGACGATCCGGGGCGGCTGTAACGCCACCATCATCCCGAACTGCCGCTCGGCGACCAGGCGGACGGCGGCGGCACCAAATCGCAATGCCAGCAATCGATCAAAAGTCGTCGGGCTACCGCCGCGCTGCAGATGTCCGAGCACCAGCGACCGCGTCTCCTTTCCCGTCATCTGTTCGATGGAATGGGCCACCTTGTCGCCGATGCCGCCGAGTCGTTCGTGGGCGGGATCGATCAGAGAGACCGCGCCGCGTTTCGGAGCGGCGCCCTCGGCGACGACGACAATGCTGAAGTGCCGCCCCTCGGCTTCGCGGCGGCGGATCTTGTCGCACACTTTGTCGATGTCGAATGGGATTTCGGGAATCAGGATGACATCCGCCGAGCCGGCGATTCCTGAATGCAGCGCGATGAACCCCGCGTAGCGGCCCATCACTTCGACGACCATCACCCGCTCATGGCTTTCGGCGGTCGAATGGACCTTGTCGATCGCGTCTGTGGCGGTGGACACCGCGGTGTCGAAGCCAAACGTCGCGACGGTGCCACCGACGTCGTTGTCGATCGTCTTGGGCACGCCAACGACTGGAAGGCCCTTCTTCCACAGCGTCAGGACGATGCCGAGCGTCCCTTCGCCGCCGATCGCCACGAGAGCATCCAGCCGATTCGAGCGAAAGGATTCGAGCAGCTCGTCCGTCCGATCCAATTCCGCCCACGCCCCGTCCGGCTGCTGCATGCGCCATTTGAGCGGATTGCGGCGGTTCGACGTGCCGAGAATCGTGCCGCCGAGATGCGTGATCCCGCGAACCTCGTTGGGGCCCAGCGGCATGAGCTCGCCTTCGCCGAGCAGGCTCCCGAATCCCCGCCTGATTCCGACGCATTCCCAACCGCGATGGACGGCGCTCAACACCACGGCGCGGATGACGGCATTCAGCCCCGGGGCGTCACCGCCGCCCGTGGAGATCGCAATCCTCACCGCTTGGTGGAGGGAGGGTTGGGGCCGGCTGCCCCGCGAATCAGCCGCAGCACTTCACCGGGTTCGGCATGCCGCTTGGTGGTTTTCTTGGAGAAGACTCGACGTCCGTCGACGTCGACCTCGAAGACGCCTCCTGACGATTGGATCAGCCGCACGTCAGCATGCGGGAAGGCATCGCGGAGCTCGGCCGCCAGACCGGTGGCCCGAGGCTCGTAGTTTCAGATGACGCAGTATTCGATGGTGACGGTCATGGCGTGAAGGATAGTCGCGCTTGACACCCCGCGCCACGTCGCCGACCTTGCGCGACATGCGGCTTCCGTCGCGCTTCTCGGCGGCACCGGCGCTCATCGTGCGTCTCGCGGTTTCCATTGCCGCACTGGTCAGTTTCGGCGCTGGGCTTGTCGCCTACGTCAACGGCCGCGTTCCCGCGGGGCAGAACCTGCCGCTCGCCGGCGTGCTGCTCGTCCTCGTCGCCGCGATCACACGCCGCTACGGCATCGCGCTCCCGGGAAACGGCTTCTCGTCGTACGTCCTCGGCGTCATGCTGTACGCCATTCTCGACCGCGGCTGGGCCTTCGCCGCCATCGTCGCGCCCTTCGCGATGCTCGTGGGCGACGTGCTCCTCCGGCGTATGCCGGTGCGCACCGCGCTTGGAAACGCCGCGCACCTGACGGCGGGATCCGCGTTCGTCGGCTGGATGTATCTCCGTCTCAGCGGCGCCACCGGGGCCGCGGCTTTGTCCGCGGACAACGCCTGGGTCGTTGCCCTCACGGTCGTCCTGTTGCCGGTCATCGTGAACGGCACGTTCTATCTGGAGCTCGCGCTCGGGCAGACGATTGCGTGGGTGGACGCGCAGCTCACGCTGCGCTGGGAATCGATCGTCTATCTCGTGTCTGCGGCGCTGGCGCTGACGTGGCTGGCCGTCGCGCATGCGCTCATTCCCGTTGGGACGCGCGCGTTCCTGTTCGCCGCCCTCGGGATCGCCACGGCGGGCAGCTTGCAGGTGTTGCGACTGGGCGTGCGTGCGGACGAGTTGAACCTGATTCAACGACTCGCCCAGGTCATCGCCGCCGAGTTGACGTTGCTACAGAGCTTCAAGCGCGTACAGGAGCTGACCAGACAGCTCGTCCCCTGGGAACAGATGGGATTTGCCCGCTACGATGCACGGACGCGGCAGATGGAGCTCGTGGCCGATAATGCGGCGCAGCCCGGAACCACGTTTCGCTTCGATTCCGCTGAAGCGCCCCGTCGTAGCCCATGGCCTTGCAAAGGATCAAGTCATCGTGCCGGGCGGGGAAACGCCGGGTTCGGAGATGCTCGTCCCACTCTACCACGCCGGACAGCTGGTGGGACTATGGAGCGTGCGGCACTCGGATCCGGCGATGTACCGCCAATCGGACGGAGATCTCCTCGAGCTACTGGCGCCGCAGC
Source organism: Gemmatimonadota bacterium (assembly GCA_003220955.1). Classification (GTDB taxonomy): domain Bacteria; phylum Gemmatimonadota; class Gemmatimonadetes; order Gemmatimonadales; family GWC2-71-9; genus 20CM-2-65-7. Next base: position 3,774 of record QHTW01000086.1, read on the forward strand.
TCGCGTTGATGGTCGCGATCGATGGCTCGTTGCGCCCAGTCACGGGCGCCTCTGATCAGACGATGCAATACGTGCAGACACTCACGGCCACCACGGAGGAGATCCACGCGTCGAGTGAGGAGGTTGCAGCCGCCGCTCAGCGCGCCAGCCACGGCGCAGGGCAGGCAGCGACTCTGGTCGCCACGGCGTCACGTGAGGCCGGCCAGCTGAGAGACAGCGCCGCCGAGCTGGCGGCGGCCGGTGATCGGACGCGCGAGGCGGGGGCACAAATGGAGAAAACCGCCGACCGCGTGCGGACCGGGACTCAGGACGCCGTGCGTCAGTTGACTGATCTCGGCGCCACCACCGAAGAAAGCGCCGCCGAGGTCGGGCGGCTGCGGGAAGTCGCCACGCAGGTCGAAAAGTTCTCGGAAACGCTCGGGTTCGTCGCGAATCAGACGAATCTGCTCGCCCTCAACGCAACGATCGAAGCGGCGCGCGCGGGCATTCACGGGCGAGGATTCGCGGTGGTCGCCGACGAGGTCCACAAGCTCGCTGAGGCCAGCGGCCGTGAGGCGCGCAACGTCGGCAAGGCGGTCCAGGACACGCGCCGGGCGTTGGACCGCGCCGCCCAACTGATCGAACGAATCCGTGGCGATTTGGGCCAGGTCGTTCAGAACTCCGCCGCGTGGCTACAGGACCTCGATCGTATCGCGGAGGCCGCCGCCGAGACCGCACGCGCCGGAAAACAGGTGGCGGAGTTCGGTCGCCAGAGTACCGACCTGGCGGCGAAAATCACCGAGTCGCTCGGTCAGGCGCGGGCCGGAGCCCAGACCTCCAGTCAGGAGGCCGAAGCCGTTGCGGCAGCGGCCGCCGAGCAGTTGCGGGCCATCCAGGATCTCGCGCATGGCGCGACCGAGTTGTCAGCCCTGGCCGAGCAGTTGAGCCAGGCGCTCCGTTTCATTCGTGGCGGAAACGGGCACCCCTAGACCAGGCGGATGGTGACGCGCGCTACAGGGGTTTCTCAACCCGAGCTCGATTATTAAAGTGGAGTGCCGCTAACCTCGGGAGAGACATGCGCACGCGGACGACGCTACTGTTGCTGGGCCTGAATACGTTTCCTGCCCTCTGCGTCGCGCAGCATGCTCATCAGTTCGAAATGGGCGCGTTCGGCTCGTTCACCCGCTACGACCGCGCGTTCACACTGGAACATCAGATTGGCGGTGGGGGCCGGCTCGGGTACTTCTTTGGTCCGGCGATCGGGTTCGAGCTCGAGCTCGGCTACGAGCAGCCGACACCCTTCGCCGGCGGGGCGAACGCGACCGTCGCGCTGGGCAGCGGCAGCCTCGTTCTGAACCTGGGCAACGAGCGCAACCTCTTCTATATCCTTGGCGGCTACACCCGCCTGCAGTTCCAGGACATTCCCGGATACAACTTCACCGATAACGCCGTTCACGGCGCAATCGGCGACCGGCTGTTTGTCGGCGAGCGCGTCGCCCTGCGGATCGAGGGACGTGCGATCTACTCCCCCAGCACAAGATTCGCCGGCGGCAACTGGGCGGGACACATCGTCGGCTCCGCCGGATTGTCGATCTTCACAGGTCCGAGTGCGTTCCGTGACACCGATCGAGACGGCGTTCCCGACAAGAAGGACAATTGTCCCAACACACCGGTGGGTGCCGTCGTGGACGCGAAGGGGTGCCCGCTCGATTCCGATCGCGATGGCGTGCCTGATGGCCTCGATGCATGCCCGAACACGGTCGAGCACGCGGAAGTCGATGCTCGCGGCTGTCCCAAGGACAGCGACGGCGACGGTGTGTACGACGGCATCGACAAGTGCCCCGGCACTCCCGTCGGCGCCCGCGTGGACGCGCAGGGATGTCCCACCGATGCCGACTCCGACGGCGTGCCGGACGGGCTCGACCAATGCCCCAACACGCCGAAGGGCGCGACGGTCGATGCGACCGGCTGTCCGGTGGACAGCGATCACGACGGCCTGCCGGATGCCATGGACAAGTGCCCTAACACGCCCCCGGGGACGGAGGTCGATTCCGTCGGTTGCCAGCGCGTGACGGATAGCGACGGCGACGGTGTCGACGATGCGAAGGACAAATGTCCCGGGACGGCTGCCGGCACTCGCGTCGATTCGGTCGGCTGCCCCATTCTCTTCACCGAAGCACGGACGCCTGTCGTCCTGCGGGGCGTGACGTTCGAGATCGGCCGGTCGGCGCTGAAGCCGGATTCCTACACGATCCTCGACATCGTCGCGGCTTCACTGGTCGCCAACCCGGACATCAAGATCGAAATCGCGGGCCACACCGACAATACAGGGTCGGCTGCCACCAACACGCGCTTGTCGCAGGCGCGAGCGGAAGCGGTACGCGCCTATCTCGCGAGCAAGGGTGTCGCGCCGGACCGAATGATCGCCAAGGGCTACGGTCCCACGCAGCCCGTCGCGCCGAATACGACGCCCGCCGGCCGGGCGCAGAACCGGCGCGTCGAGCTGCGGCAGACCAACTGAGCGGAGGCACAACGTGAGAACGATCGCCACAATCGTGATGATGATGGTTGCGACAAGCAGCCTCTCGGCTCAGTACGACCGGCGCTACGAAGTCGGCTTGTTCGGCGCCTTCACGAAATACGACAAGGCGTTCAATCTGGCCAGCAAGATCGGCGGCGGCGTGCGCTTCGCCTATGCCTTCACACCGATGATCGGCGTCGAGGTCGAGGCGCTATTTCAATCACCGCAGGACGTGGGGACCGTACACCTCGAGCCGTTGATCGGCGGCGGCAGTCTGGTGGTGAACGCCCTGAACGCCCCCCGCATGTCGGTCTACGTGCTGGGCGGATATTCCCGGCTGGACTTCGGCGCGACCAGCCCGTACCGGTTCACGGACGGAGGATTCCACGGTGGCGCGGGCGCGAAGTTTTTCATGAGCTCGCGGTTCGCGCTGCGATTCGAAGCCCGCGGCATCTACACTCCGAGCACGACGAGCGCGTTTCCCGGCGCCAGCACGAGCGCGACCCATCTCGCCGCATCCGCCGGGTTTTCCTTCTTCCAGCCGGACACGCGCACGAAAGGACCGGCGGGCGCGCTCGATAGCGATCACGATGGCGTCCCGGACAAAGACGACGCCTGCCCCAACACTCCGCTCGGCGCGACCGTCGACGCAAGAGGCTGCCCGCATGATTCCGATGGTGACGGCGTGCTGGATGGCATCGACCAATGCCCCAATACGCCCGCGGGGACCAAGGTTGATGACAAAGGTTGTCCGCTCGCGGCGCCGACCGCGGTGTCGGTCCTCGATTCCGACGGCGATGGCGTGCCGGACACACTCGACAAATGTCCGAACACGCCGGCTGGAGCCAAGGTCGACGCGGACGGCTGCCCGATCGACTCCGACCACGACGGCGTGTGGGACGGCCTCGACAAGTGCCCGGACACGCCCGCAGGGGCGACGGTCGATGCGAATGGCTGCCCGCACGATTCGGACGGCGACGGCGTCTTTGACGGCATCGATCAGTGCCCCAATACGCCGACCGGGACGCCCGTCGATGCCACCGGCTGCCCGCTCGACAGCGACAAGGACGGTGTGCCGGACAACCTCGACAAATGCCCCAACACGCCGGCCGGCATCAAGGTCGATGCTAACGGCTGCCCGATCGAGCACGACAGCGACGGCGATGGCGTGCCCGATTCGCGCGACCGCTGCCCGAACACGCCGCCGGGATCCAAGGTGGATCAGTTCGGCTGCGTGCTGCTGTTCGAGGTCACGCCGGCTCCGCCCGGGGCACCGCCGGCCCGCCCGACGCTGATTCTGCAAGGCGTCAATTTCCAGACGGGACGCTCGATCCTGACGCGGGAGTCGTACGCGGTGCTGGACCAGGTTGCGGCCTCGCTGGTCGCGAACCCGGAAATACGGATCGAGATCGCCGGATATACCGACTCGACCGGCCGCAAACTCACGAACATGCGGCTCTCGATGGGACGGGCGGGAGCGGTGCAGCACTATCTCGCCCGCAAAGGAGTCAATCCGATGCGGATGCGCGCGCGGGGATTTGGCGCCTCTGGCTACATCGCGCCGAACTCGACGCCGGAAGGACGAGCAAAGAACAGACGGGTCGAGTTGCATAAGCTGAACTAGCAGGCGTGCAAACGGGGCTGACGGGGTCAGGACGAGCAAATCGTCCTGACCCCTAGTATTTTTTGCTCGCCCCGATCGGATCGAGCTGCGTATGCGTCTGCAACACGCTTTGGTCGTTGGATTCGTCCTCCTGCCAAGCACACTCTTGCCGCAGCAGCGGCCCTGGCAGTCCACCGACTACTATCGATTGACCGTCGTCAGCAATCCGGCGCTCGCTCCCGACGGCCGGCGAGTGGCTTTCGTGCTGACGACGGTCGTGGAAGACAAGGACCGCCGCCACACCGAGATCTGGATGGCGCCGGCCGATGGGTCTGCCCCGGCATTCCGCTACACCAGCCCGTCGACGGAAGCCTCGAGTCCCCGCTGGTCGCCGGACGGCAGCCTGCTCGCGTTTTCGAGCAAGCGCGAAGGCTCGGACGACGACGTCTGGTTCTTGCGGACATCAGCCCCGGGCGGCGAAGCGTTCGAGATCAAAGGCGTCCACGCGATGCCGGTCTTTTCGGCGGATGGCCGCTGGCTCGCCTACGCCTGGCGCGGCGACGAGCCGGACAGCGTGAAGAAGGAAACGTGGCGCACCCGCGTCTCGCCGAGCGCGATCACTCACGGACCCGACCCAAAGCGGTTCGACGGGCGCGTGTACACGTCGATCCCGGTCGTGGCCGATGAGCGCGGCTACCTCCCGCCGCGCGAAACCCGGCGCCCCAGTCATCTCTATCTGGTACCGATCGGCGGCGGCACCCCGCGCCAGCTCACCAGCGGCGAGCTGAGCCAGAACTCTCCCGTCTGGTCGCCAGACGGCAAGACGATCATGTTCGAGCAGGATTCGACCGAGAACCAGGAAGTTCGCGACGACACATATCCAGCGCTGTTTCTGCTCACGATTGCGGACGGCACGACCCGCGCGCTGCGGACCGGGTTCTCGCAGAGCAGTTCGGCCGCGTGGTCGCCCGATGGCAAGACGATCGCCTTCATCTGCTCGAAGGGACGGGGAGTCGAGAACGACGTCTGCGTCATTCCGGCGGGCGGCGGAGCCGCGCGCAATCTGACGACCGACTGGAGTCTCGACCCGAGCGATCCCACCTGGTCGGCCGACGGCAAGACGATCTACTTCAACGCCGAGACCAACGGCAACGTGCACCTGTTTTCTGTCGCGGCCGCGGGTGGTCCGATCCGCCAGGTGACGTCCGGCGAGCGCACGCTGCGCGGCTTCTCGTACAGCGCCGACGGGCGCTCCCTCGCCTACACGTCGAGCGACATCACCCACGGCACCGAGCTGTACGTCAACTCGCGACGCCTCACATCCTTCAACGATTCGCTGTTCAAGCAGGTAGCGCTCATTCCCGCCGACACGTTCTGGTTCACGGGCGTCGGCGGCTTGAAGGTCGAAGGGTGGTTGATGAAGCCGTTCGGCTATCAGCCCGGGAAGAGTTACCCGCTCGTGCTGTCGATTCACGGTGGGCCGCACTCGAACTACGGCAACGTGCTGTTTCCGGAATTCCAGATGCTAGCCGGCCAGGGGTACTGGATGCTCTTTACCAACCCCCGTGGCTCGACCGGATACGGCCATGCGTTTACCTATGCGACACGGGGCCGCTGGGGCATGGAGGACTACCAGGACTTGATGCAGGCCGTCGATCTCGCCATCGCTCGCGCCAAAGGGGGCGTGGATACCACGCGCATGGCGGTGCTGGGCGGCTCGTACGGTGGATTCATGACGAACTGGATCGTCGGCCACACGAATCGCTTTCGAGTGGCGCAAACTGATCGTTCGATCTTCAACTGGTATTCCTGGTACGGCTCGTCGGATGCGCAGGGGCTGACGGAGTACGAGTTCCGCGGCGCGCCGTGGGAGAGCGATTCTCTGTACCGCGTGCTGTCGCCGATGGCCTACGCCACCAACATGCATACGCCGATGCTGATCGTGCATTCCGAGGACGACAAGCGGGTGCCCATCACCGATGCCGAGCAGCTGTTCATGTCGCTCCGCAAGCGGGGCGTTCCCGCGGAGTTCGTGCGGTACCCACGCTCCTTCCACGGCTTGTCCCGCACCGGCCCGCCGTGGTTGCTGGTCGACCGGACGTGGTTCGCGCACTGGATCGGAACAGGCGACACGGCGCCGGCCGTAACGACGAGGGGGCATTGATGCTGCGAAACGGCGTGCTCCTGGCGCTGGCCGGAATTCTGCTGGCGGCACCCGTACCCGCCCAGCAGCGGCGCGCGCGGCGCCCCTCCGCCGCGGCGCCGCCCGCCTCCGGCCGCCGGGCTACTCCCGCGATCCCCACGCCGCGGTCCATTCTCGGGTTCGAGCCCGGGGACGATCGCAAGCTCGTCGAATGGCCGGTTTTGGTGCGCTATTACGAGGCGCTGGCCCGCGCGAGCGATCGCGTCGATTTCCGCGAGCTCGGCAAGACGACACTGGGGGCGCCGTTCATCGCCCTTGTCATTTCGAGCCCGCAGAACCTGCGACGGCTCGACTCGTACCGGCAGCTCAACGCCGAACTGGCCGACCCGCGCAGCTTTCGCACCAGCCGGGCCGCGCGTGATGCGCTGCAGAACGGCAAGACGATCGTACTGATCACGTCGAGCATTCACTCGACTGAAGTTGGCGGCCATCTCTCGCCGGTTGCCCTGGCCTATCGGTTGGCGACCGACACGAGCGCTACCACGCGCGCCATCCTCGACAATGTGATTCTCTGGCTGGTCCCGTCATTGAATCCCGACGGCGTGACCATCGTGGCCAAGTGGTATAACCACACGCTCGGCACCAGCGCGGAGGGGACATCGCCGCCGGAGCTGTACCATCACTACGCCGGCCACGACAACAACCGGGACTGGTACGCGTTCACTCAGGTCGAAACCCAGCTGACCGTCGATTCGCTCTACAACGTCTGGCACCCCCAGATCGTGCACGACATTCACCAGATGGATGCCACCGGTGCACGGCTGTTTCTTCCTCCCTATCTCGATCCGGTCGAGCCCAACGTCGATCCGTTGCTAATCGACGGCGTCAACGCGCTGGGGACCGCGATGGCCTGGGAGCTCGGGGGTCAGGGCAAGACGGGGATCTCGATCAACTCGACCTACGACGCCTGGACCCCGGCCCGCGCCTACCAGCATTACCACGGCGGCGTGCGCATTCTGTCGGAGACGGCCAGCGCCGATCTCGCCACTCCCATCGACATACCCTTCGACCGCCTGCAGGCCCGCGCGCGCGGCTACAATCCGCGCGAGCGGTCGTGGAATTTTACAAATCCGTGGCGCGGCGGGCGCTGGTCGTTACGGGATATCGTGTCGTACCAGTCTGAAGGCGCGTACGCGCTGCTGGCGCACGCCGCGCAGGCGCGTGAGCGGTGGCTCGCAAATTTCTTCAACGTCGAAACGCGCGCGATACGCGGGTGGCGTGACTGGCCATACGCCTATGTGATCCCGGCACGCCAAGACTCCGTTGGGCTGAGCGCGATGCTCGGCATCCTTCGGCGTGGCGGCGTCGAGATTCGCACCGCGCTGCAGTCGTTCACGGCCCAGGGACAGCGCCACGCGGCCGGCACCTATGTCATCGTGCTGCGGCAGCCGTACGCGGCGTTTGCGAAAACGCTGCTCGAGCCGCAGCACTATCCCGATCGCCGGTTGTATCCCGGCGGCCCACCCGAGAAACCCTATGACGTGACAGCCCACACGCTGCCCCTCCTGATGGGTGTAAGCGCGGTGGCGGTGAACGACTCACTCCGGGTACCGCTCTCCGCCCCGATCACACCGCGATCGGTAAGTCCGATTCCACCCTTTGCCGCCGACACGCCGCGCATCGGTCTATACAGGTCATACGACGCAGCGATTGACGAGGGCTGGACCCGGTGGGTCTTCGACAAGTGGAAGGTGCCGTACACGTCCCTCGTCGACTCGGTCGTGCGCGCCGGCAAGCTGCACGATCAGTTCGACGTGATCATCCTTCCCGACCAGTCCCCGAACGAGATTCTCGGGGGACTGCCGCCGCGCTATCCCGCGCCGTATTCGGGAGGCATCGGTACCGACGGCAGTGAGGCGCTGCGGCAGTTCGTGCTCGACGGAGGAACCTTGGTCGCGCTGAACGAGGCGAGCCGTTTTGTGATCCAAGCGTTGCTCCTGCCCGTACGCAACGTTCTGGAGGCGGTGAGCGACGAGGACTTCTACGCACCCGGGTCAATTTTCCGACTCGAGCTCGACACCTCGAGCGCGATCGCACGCGGCATGCCGCGCGAAACGATGGGCTGGTTCCAGGGCGGACCAGCGTTCGAGGTGCTCGACTCGACGGTGACGCACGTCGTCGGGCGGTGGCCGGATGATCCCGCGCGCGTTCTGCTCTCCGGTTGGGTTCTCCGCCCCGAGCGCATCGCAGGCAAGGCCGCCATTCTCGAAGTGCAACAGGGAGCCGGACGGATCATCCTGTTCGGCCTGCGGCCGCAGTATCGCGGCCAGAGCATCGCGTCGTACCCCTTACTATTCAATAGCTTACGAAGTAAATGAGGCCTTAATCCTTGCCCGGTTGGGGGTCAGTTTCCTATGTTGGTCACCCCTATGAAGTTGGCTCGGCAGGCCAGCGCTCTGTTGCTCTGGGCCGCGACTCTCAGTCGCGGCCTTTTTGCCCAACAACTTCCCTCGTCGCCCGACAAGTTTCAGCTCCGCGGCGTCGAGCTGCGGTACGTCCTGCCGGAGCCGCTCTTCGATAACGAGCAGACGACCGAACCGATCAAGGCCCTCTACGTCAACGCGTGGGCGTTTGGCTCCAGCAAGCTGGCGCAACTGGTTCGGCTCGCCGACTCGACCGAGATCAACGCGTTCGTGGTCGACGTCAAGGATGACACCGGATGCCTGTTGTATCCCTCTGACGTCAAGGTCGCGCAGGAGATCGGAGCGACGAAGTGCGTGCGCACAAAGGACGTCGAGTCGCGGCTCGACACGCTGCGCGCGCACGATATCTACGCCATCGCGCGCATCGTCGTCGCCAAAGATCCGCTGCTCGCCGAGCGCCGGCCCAAGTGGTCGGTGCAGAATCGCGACGGCAGCGGGTTGTGGCGCGATCGGATCGGTATCGCGTGGGTGGATGCGTACAACGACTCGGTATGGATCTACTCGGCGCAGCTGGCTCAGGAAGCGGTGAAGCTCGGGTTCAACGAGGTCCAGTTCGACTATGTGCGCTTCCCGGATGAGCCGAAGGAAGCGATGGCACAGGCGGTCTTCGCCGCTCGCAAACCTGGTGAATCGCAGCGCGAAGGCGTCCAGGCGGGGATCGCGATACTCACGCATCGCATCCAGCCGCTTGGTGTGCCGGTCACGTTCGACATCTTCGGGCTGACGGCGTCCGCCACGAATGACCTCGGCATCGGTCAGGTGTGGGAAGATTTCGTCAGCGTCGCCGACGTCGTATTACCGATGGTGTATCCCAGCCACTACTATCGCGGCAGCTACGGACTCGCCTGGCCGAACGGCGAGCCGTATCGGGTCGTGCGCAATGCATTGAGTGAAGCGCTCGAGCGTTCTCGACCGCTGGTCAAGGCCGCCACGATTCGGCCGTATCTCCAGGCATTCACGCTCGGCCGGCGCAAGCCACGCTACACGCCGCACGAAATTCGTGAGCAGATCCGCGCGGCCGAAGAGCTGGGCATCGACACGTGGGTGCTTTGGAATCCGCGCAGCGTCTATCAGCGCGACTCACTGCGCCCCTACCGGGAGCAGGTGGCGATAGTTCCGGGCGGCACGCCGTAGCGCCATATTCCCGCAATGAAAAAGCTGTGGATACCCTTGGCGCTCGCCGGAGTGCTCGGCGCGTGCTCCGGCACGAGTGGCGTCGATCCGGATGCGATCCCCGCCCGCGAACTGCTCGCCGTGCACACCGCCCTCGATTCCGCTTTCCTCCACGATACGACGCTCGATCGTGCCTTCACCGGAGACTCCGGCCTCTATGCCCTGATGTCGACGCTCGTTTTCTTCTTCATCGATCGGGCATCGCGGATCGGTCAGGGCACCGACACGACGCGGGTCGTGGGAATCGAGTTCGACATCGACGCGACCCAGAATGGCACGCGCGTGATCAGTGACTTCACGACAGTGCTCGCGTGGAAGGGCTATGACTCCACCACCAGCACGGTGGACTCTGTCTTATTCTTGCTGGGGTCCGGGCGCGCTCCGGTGAACGATTCGCTCCGGCCGCGCTTCACGCTCGATTCCGCGGGCACGGGAACGGGCTTCGTCATTCATCAGGCGAGGGACTCGAGAGTCACCAAGTGGTGGTCACGCGGCGGCCACCTGCGAACGACGTCGAGTCAGTATGGAACCGGGCACGGTACTGCGTCCTTCTCCGTCGCCCGTGGTTCCTTGAGCGGCGCGTTCACCATCAACGCGAAATTGGTTCCGGATTCGAGTACGGCGGTGACGTCCGCGCTGGATTTTGGAAATGGCGCGCGGGCGATCAAGGTGAAGATTCGAGGGACTCTACCATCCCCGGCGCCCATGCGGTGATGTAGCCGGTGATGGCCGAGGCGGCCACCGTATAGGGGTTGGCAAGGTAGAGTTGACCGGGGCCAGAACGGCCCGGGAAGTTGCGGTTGATCGCGCTAATGGTGACTTCTTCCCGCGTCTTCGACACGCCTGGTCCCGCATTGATGCAGGCTCCGCACGACGGCTCCAGGAATGTCGCGCCCACGCGCTGAAAGATGTCCAGGTACCCGCGCTGCTCGCAGTAGCGCTTCACGTCCTGCGACCCACACTGAATGAAGAAGCGCACCCAGGGCGCCACCCGCTCGCCACGCGCGGCCGCGTCCGCCAGCACGCGCGCATACATATCCATGTCTTCCTTCTTCCCCGCGGTGCAGGAGCCCGCGTATGCGATGTCGACCTTGATGCGCTGAGCGACGTCCTCGATATAGAGCCCGTTCCCGGGATCACCCGGGAGCGCGATCATCGGCCGGATGCTGGCGGCGTCGATCGCGATGACTTGGCAGTACTCGGCACCGGGGTCGCTGGCGAGACCGGAACAGAGCCGCTCCGCATCCGCGCGCGATAGCTTCCGATAGTCCATCAGGAACTCGACCGTCTTCTCATCCGGTGCCACATAGCCCGTAAAGCCACCCACTTCGGCCGTCATGTTGGTCATCGTGGCCCGTTCGTCAACCGACAGCGACGCGACAGCATCGCCACAATACTCCACCAGCTTCCCGATGGCCTTCCCGGTCTTCACGTAGGGATGACGCAGCACTTCCAGCATGAAGTCCTTGGCCGTGACGTTGTCGGGTTTCTGGCCGCTGATCACGACCTTGACCGTCTCCGGCACCTGCAGGCGCACATCCTTTGTGATCCAGGAATTGAAGATCGCCGTCGTTCCCACGCCGAAGGCGATGCACCCGACGGCCCCGGCATGCGGTGTATGCGAATCGGAGCCGATGATCACCTGACCGGGGAGCGCATGCGCCTCGAGAATCTTCGAGTGACAAATCGCTTCCGAGCCGTGGTGGCCAAGCCGCAGCTCGCCGTACAGCTTGATCCCCTGCGCCGCCGCGAACTCGCGCTGCTTCTTCTCCAGCTGCATCGCGACATCGAGCAGTCCTTCTTTGATGCGCTCCGGTGTCATGGCCTCCGGCAGGAACGTGAGATGATCGCGAAACATCAGGATCGAGCCGGGATCGTGGACCTTCGCGTCCTTGCCGACGAGCTGCTCGAAGAAGATTGCGGCCATCGGTGTCACGTATTCGTGGCTGAATCGGATGTCGGTGAGGACGAATCCCTCGTCGCCGGGCTTCACGGCGGGCACCCCGATCTTGCCCTTGGCGGGATCGACCACCCAGCGACGCGCAAGAATCTTCTCACCCAGCGTCATCGGGCGGCGCGGCGTTTGGGGTGGATGGAGGACGAGCTCACCCTTCAGGCGCGCCATGTTGTAGTTGAACAATCCCCCATGTTCGATGATGCCGCGCGTGATCTCACCCTCTCCCGCCGTGAACACGGAGAGCGGGATGTCTTCGCCGCGACGGACCTTGTGGAGCATGGAGAAATCGGTCGTCGTAAGGATCCCGAGGTTCTGACAGTTCTCGCGGTAGATGCGTTCGATGCTCTCGGCCACGACCAGCTTGATTCCGGCACACATCTCGGCGTAGGGGGACTGCTCGCGGGAGGAGCCTTTACCCCGGCGCTTGCCGCTGACCGCGGCGACGAAACCGCCGCCCTTCACGGCCCCGCGCGTAATGGGGAACTCGTCGCGGCACTTGAGTCCGAGATAGGGAAAGTCACCCAGTGTTTCGTCGTAGTAGTAACAGATGTATGCGGGGGTGATTTCATCGGTGGAGATATCGTCGCGCAACTTGTTGGCCGGCGTCCACGTGGGGTCATTCCCGGCGAGCTGCGCCCGCACGAACGCGGGATCCTCGGTGAGATAGAGGATGCGCCCCTGCAGTCGGACGTTCGCGTCGCGCATGCGCGAAGTATCACCCCTTGCCGCGGGGCGAGCAAGCGGATTTTCTTGGAAGCTCATGTTCCTTCCTGCCGTGCTTTTGTTGCAAGCGACGTTTCACAGCCCGCGCGTCATCGAGAGCTCCGGCGTAGCGGTGAGCCATGCCTATCCCGGCGTGTTGTGGACCCACAACGATTCCGGGGATGGGCCCTATCTGTACGCGACGGATCTGCGCGGCACCGACCGCGGCGCGTTGCTCGTGCCGGGCGCGCAGGCGATCGACTGGGAGGACGTCGCACTGGGTCCCTGCCCGGTCACATTTTTGCCGAAGGCCGGCTCGTGCCTCTATCTCGCGGACACGGGCGACAATTTCGAGTTCCGTCCGTTCGTGACGGTCTACGCGATTCCAGAGCCACCACCGCCGGAACGTGCGGGAGATACGCTGGGAACCACTCGCGCGCCGGCCGTCGTGCACCTTCGTTATCCGGATGGTCCGCACGACGTCGAGGCGGTTTATGTCTCCCCGGGCGACACGGCTCTGTATCTGGTGAGTAAGGGAGCGCTGCGAGGTAGCGCGATCCGTTTGTATCGGGTGGATCGCCGCGGCTGGAGCATTCCCGACACGACGTTCGACGTCGTGGTCGCGACGCTCGTACAGACCCTGGACATCCGCCCCAGCCCTGAAGCGGGCCGCGTCGTGACCGCGGGAGCCATTCGACAGGACGGGCGCCTTGTGGCGCTGCGCACCTACTCGGAGATCTACCTGTTCTATCCGGGAGTTGGTGGCCGCCTGTTGCCCGCTCGCGAGCACCCTTGCAGCATTGCCGGGCTGGAGATCGGCGGTGAAGCGATCGATTTTCTCGATGATTCGACGTTCGTCCTGACGAGCGAAGCGTCCGGCACGCGCCTGGGCAGAATCGACACCGTGACCTGCCGTCCCTAATGGAGTCGTGACACATGACGCACAAATGTTGGAATACTGTCGCGATGCTGGCGCTCGCTGCGAGCACCGCCGCGGCGCAGCGATCGACCCCGATCCCCGTCGACACGGCGGCCATGGATGCGCATCTGCGTTTCCTGGAAAGCGATCTGCTCGAGGGTCGTGCCCCGGCGACGCGCGGTGGCCGCCTGGCGGCGGAATACATCGCCGCGCAGTTCCAGGCATTGGGACTCGAGCCCGCGGGCGCGAATGGAACGTACTTCCAGCCGGTCGCGCTCGTGGGCATGACGCCGCAGCCGACGCTCGTGCTCGGTGACAGTCTCGCCTATCGCGATCAGTTCGTTGCCTGGGCGGAACGCCCCGAGGCCGACATCTCGACGACAAGTGAAGTCGTCTTCGTCGGCTACGGCATTCGCGCGCCCGAGTGGCAATGGGACGACTACAAGGGCGTCGATCTGCACGGCAAAGTGCTGCTGATGCTCGTGAATGACCCCGGGCTCGTGAACTCCACAGTATTCCTCGGCAAGGTCCTCACGTACTACGGGCGGTGGACCTACAAGCTCGAGGAGGCCGCCCGGCAGGGCGCCGCCGGCGCGATCATGATCCACACGGCGGAAAGCGCGACGTACCCCTGGGAAGTCGTGCGTGGCTCGTGGTCGGTCGAGCAGTTCAAGCTGGATCAGCCACGATCGCCCAGCCGGCGAGTGCCCGCGCGGCGCTCGCCAAGGTCGGGCTGAACTTCGATTCGTTGAGTCAGGCCGCGGCGCATCGTGATTTCCATCCGGTATCGACCGGCCTCAGCGCCACGGTGCGCGTTCACAGCGCGCTGCGCCGCGTGGAGTCGGAGAATGTCGCGGCGCGGCTCCCTGGTCGGGATCCGCGATTGGCCTCTCAGGCGGTGCTCATAACGGCTCACTGGGACCACAAGGGGATCGGCCCGATCGTGCATGGTGATTCGATCTACAACGGCGCCGAGGACAATGCCTCGGGGGTTGCGGCAATCCTCGGCGCCGCCAAGGCGATGACGCAGCTCCCGCGACCCGCGCGCTCCATCTTGTTCGTCGCCACGACCGCCGAAGAGAGTGGCCTGCTCGGCGGTGAGGCTTACGTACAACACCCGCTCATTCCGCTCGCACAGACGGCGGCTGTGCTGAATCTGGATGTGACGAACGTGCGCGGCGCCACGCGCGATATCGGGGCGCTCGGGATGGATCGCTCAACGTTGGGCTCCGTGTTCGTGGCCGTCGCGCGCGCGGAGTCGCTGAAAGTAGAATCCCAACCGGATGTGCGCGGGTCGTTTTTTCGCTCCGATCACTTTCCGTTTGCGCGCTCCGGCGTGCCCGCGCTCTCGATCAAACCCGGCCTCGATTTCGTCGGACGTCCGAAGGGTTGGGGCGAACAGCAGGAGAACCTGTACAACCAGGAGCGCTATCATCAGCCAAGCGATGAGTATCAGCGGGCGTTCCGCTATGATGGCATGGCGCAACAAGTGCGCGTCACGGTGCGAACGGCGCGCGCGATCGCAAACGATCCAGCGATGCCCCGGTGGTTGACTGCTTCGGAGTTCCAGCGCCCCCAGCCCTGAGCCATGCAACAGATTGCACCGTTGCGGGAGGTTCGGAACATCTTGGAGCGTAATGGGTTAATCTCCGGCGATTGCCTATTGGCCGAGGGGCGGGTAAGTTTGCGCCCGTTTTCAACCCAGCAGCATCAGCTGTCCCGACCTCCTACATGGGAGCGGCGTTGGAGATTCCCTCCACGCACACGGTGCCTCTCTCGTGGTTGTACGAGGCAGCCAGTCTTCCAATTCAGTATCGCACGCTCACCGAAGTTGTCCCCGAGCCGGCTCGTGACTTCGAACAAGTAACCGCGCTCCGCGAGCAGATCCTGCATTACAAGGAAGCTCTCGCGATCGCTCGCAAGCAGAAGGACACGGGGCTCTGGGGTGCGAATCTGCTGGCACCGGCACCATCGAAGGCCATGGGGTGGAAAGAAGTCGGTACCATCACCCAGTACCGCCGTTTGCTCGAGCTGGGCTGGCCAGGTGACGCGCGGGTGTTTCGGTTCGCCGATCGGTTCCTGTTCCGGCTGCTGTCGCGTGATGACGATCCCGCGCTGCTCGTCGAGTTCCAGCGAGCCGCCAAGAGTGATCCCGGCCTCGGCCTCTGGGCGCGGGGGATGGGAGCGCAGGCGGCTGCGGCGGCACTCGGACGCGGCGCGCACCAGGACGATCCGCGGTTGCGCGGCGCGGCGCATCGCATCGCGAGCGATATCTCCATGTATCTGCGCAGCGAGATCGCGCAGAAGCCGTTCAAGAAGGCGCAAGGCAAGACGGTGCTCGACCCGCTCGCCTATCCGCCGACCGTCTTCTCGATCGAGATGCTCGCGTTCATGCCGGCGGTCCAGCGTGAGCGGGCCGGCTTTCTCGAGCGGCTGGCGTCCTACTTTTCGAGTCCGACGCCGCGCCGGTCACTCTTCATTCTGGCCGGCAAGAAGGTCTATCGGCCGCTGTTCGAGCTCCTGGGCGACCCGCTGCATGCCGACGCCCAGGGTCGGGTGGGCGATGTGGCGTTCGCGGTCTATTGGCTGGAATTGCTCGCCCGCTTGGGGATCGTCCGCCAGGTGACCAGCGCCAATCGGGTATTGGCTCGGCTGTACAGCGAATGCGACGAGAGCGGCATCTGGAGCCCCGCGGGCCTCCGCGCGATGCCGAAGTCCACGAATCCCGTGATTTCGCATTACTTCCCCCTCGAAGGCCCAGGCAAAAGTCCGGCACAACGCCAGACGGACGTCACGTTCCGACTGGCGTTAATCGCCCGAATTCTGGGGATTCCGCTGAACATCATCTAGTCGTGGTGTATGGCAGGAATAAGTAGTAGTATTTGCTACTACAGTGGCACTCGATCTGACACCCTTTGGCTTCACGCCCACCGAGTCATTGGTCTACGCGACTCTGCTCCGTCTCGGGCCCTCGACAGGGTATGCCGTCGCCCGCGGTGCCCGGTTGGCGCGCGCGAACGCGTACGGCGCCCTGGAGGGGCTGGTCGCGCGCGGTGCCGCCTCGCGGACGCCGCCACCCAACCGGCCGGCTCGCTATCGACCCACGGACCCGCAGTCTCTGCTTGCGCACCTCGCGACGCTGCAGGGGGAGGCCTTGGATCGCCTCGGCCGGCAACTCCGCGACTTCTCACGCCCGGGCGAACCGGTGGTCAGGGAAGTCGCCGGCTCTCGCGCCGTGGCCAATCTCGTGATGCAGTTGGTGGCACGCGCCGAACGAGGTGTAGAAGGGGTCATGACGCTGGAGCTGTGGCGACCGACGCTGCCCGCCTGGCGACGGGCTGCTGAACGTGCGCAGCTGAAGGTTCGCATACGCGGCGGGATGCCCGAAGACGCCCCGTCCTGGCTCGAGCCGGCAAGCGATACACTCGATGCCACGCTGCTCGTCATCGATGAGGCCCACCTTGTGATCACGTCGGGCGATGGCGATGCGGTCACAGGCTTGTGGACCTCCCATCCACTCATTCTCGTGCTCGCGCGACGCGCCTTGCAGACACTCTCATGAGTGCCCGGCGATTCGTGTGCTGCGGCATCATCCTGGTGTGTGCCTGCCGCGCAGCCCCGATTCCAGAAGCGCAACGCTATCCTGCGGGCACCCCGTTCCGCGCCCAGTACCGCACAGTGGATGGAACGCGGCTCCGGCTGATCGACTCCGGAAACGGGACACCGGTCGTGTTCATTCACGGCATCGGCGCTTCGATGTATGGCTGGCGCTATCAGCTCGCCCCACTCGTGGCCGCGGGGTACCGCGTCGTCGCATTTGATAATCGCGGCTTTGGATTCTCCGATAAGCCGGCGCACGGATACCACAATGCCGAGTACGCCCACCTGGTTGTGTCGCTGCTCGACTCGCTGGGGATCGCGAGTGCGGTGCTGGTCGGTCACTCGATGGGGGGGGCGATTGCCGCCGAAGTCGCCCTGGTGCATCCCGACCGGGTGCGGGGTCTCGTCTTGATCGACGCCGCCGGCTTCGGCGTGAGCTGGCCGGGAGTGTTGAAGATCGCGCGCTGGCCGTTCGTGGGCGCGATCGCCACCTCGTTTCGAGCCCGCTGGGTCACGGCCCGCATCGTGCGTTCGACCTTCGCCGATCCGAACAAAGTCACCGAAGCCGATGTCGATCAGTACTACGCACCGGTCCCCGACCCGCGTTTTGGGCGCGCGTTGCGAGGTGTCCTTCGGGAATTCAGCTTCGACACGCTCGGTGGACGTCTTGCCAGCGTGCAGACACCCACGCTGATTTTGTGGGGTGATGCGGATCGGTTGATTTCGGTCCGGGACGGTAGCCGCTTCGGGCGCGAGCTGCCGCGCAGTGAGTTCGTTTTGCTCCAGCACGCCGGCCATAACGCACAAGAAGAAGCCGCTGACAAAGTGAATCGTTTGCTGTTGGATTTTCTCAAGGAAGGTCTGTCCCGCATTCCGGAGAACGTCGCATGGTCCACGCCGCCCTCGCGCTCCTCGCGCTCCAGCAACCGGTAGACACGGCTTACACCGCAAAGATTCGTGAGCTGACGACCGAGCCGCGGTTCAATACCGAGCTCACCGACCACCTCCCGGCTGACGCCCGCGTCCCGACGCCCCTGAAAGTGCTCGGGTATGTGCCCGGGACGGTCGGGCATCTCTCCTACGTCGCCGACATCACGCGCTACTTCCACGCGCTCGACGATGCGTCGCCGCGGGTCAAGGTCTTCGACCTCGGCAAGAGCGATGGGGGACGGCCGATGATCGTCGCAGCGATCGCCGATTCGGCCACCATCGCGCAGCTCGATCACTATCGCGACATCACCGCCGCACTGGCCGACCCGAGACGGCTGAACGGCGACTCCGCGCAGCGGCTGATCGCGGCCGGGAAACCGATCTACTACGCGAGCGGTTCGATCCACTCGCCGGAGACAGGCTCGCCGGAAATGCTGATGGAGCTGGCCTACCGGCTGGCCGTCGAGGAGACGCCCTTCATCCGGCAGATTCGCGACAGCGTCATCACACTCATCACGCCAGTGACCGAGGTGGATGGCCGGGACCGCATGGTCGACATCTATCGCTACCGGAAGGCGAACAAGAACGTCGGCCCTGGATTGATCTACTGGGGCAAGTACACCGCTCATGACAACAACCGCGATGGCATCGTGATGTCGCAGGTGCTGACCCAGACCATGATGAAGGCGTTCTTCGACTGGCACCCCACCGTGCTCCACGATCTCCACGAGTCTGTCCCCTTCCTCTATACATCGACCGGGACCGGGCCATACAACCGGGAGCTCGACCCCATCGTCATCAGCGAGTGGAACGAGCTCGCGTTCCAGGAGATCACGGCGCTGACGAGTCGCGGGCTCCCCGGCGTGTGGACCCATGATTTCTACGACGGCTGGACTCCCAACTACATGTTCTGGGTGGCAAACGGGCACAACTCGATCGGCCGATTCTACGAGACGTACACCTCGCGCGGTGCCGACTGTCATACCGTGAAGCTTCCCGATCGTCAGACCTCGGTCGAATGGTTCCGGCCCAACCCGCCGCTCAACGGCGTGCGGTGGTGCATTCGCAACAACATCAATTACCAGCAATCGGCCTTACTCATCGCGCTGAACTACATGGCGCGCAATGGACATCGCTATCTGGACCAGTTCTATCGCAAGGGTGTGCGCGCCGTGGAGCGGGGGCATGCGAAAGACGGCCCGAACGCGTTTCTCATTCCCGCGAGCCAGGCTCGGCCGGTCGAGGCGGCGAATCTCGTGAACCTGCTGCGCTTTCACGGCATCGAGGTGCGACGCGCGGATCAGCCGTTCCAAGCCGGCGGTGCGGACATCGCGGCGGGTGACTACATCGTGCCGCTCGATCAACCGTATGGGCCGCTCGCGAAGAGCTACTTCAGCAAACAGGACTACGGGGCGAACGATCCACCGCCGTACGACGATACCGGGTGGACGCTGCAGTACGTTCGCAATGTCGCGCTGCGTCCGATCAACGACACAACGGTACTTCACGCTGCAGCGACCCTCATCACGGCGGATGCGCGAGTCAAAGGTCAGGTGTCGGGTGCCAGCGGGGCCGCGGCATATCTGATCGCTCCGACGACCGAGAGCGGGCTGATCCAATTCCGATTCGCGTTGCGTGACATCCGCATGTGGGCGAGCGAAGACTCGTTCAGCGTCGACCGCCGCTCATTTGGCAGGGGGACGACAGTTGTCGATGGAATCGCGCCAGCGCGGATCAAACAAGCCGCGGAGTCTCTTGGACTCAACGTCGTGAGCGTGGCGACTGTCCCAACAGTCGCCAAACACGAGCTCGACCTGCCGAAGATTGCCCTCGTGCACTCCTGGTTGAACACGCAGAACGAGGGGTGGGTGCGCTACGCGTTCGACGTACTGGGAATCCCCTATCGATATCTCAGTGTCCAGCAGCTCAAGAACCGTGAATTGCTGAAGCAGTTCAACGTGCTGGTCCTCCCGTACGTGTCGAACAACGCGCAGCAAATCGTCAACGGGCTGCCGCTGACCGGGCCGCCGATTCCGTGGCGGCGCAGCGCGCTCACGCCGAACCTGGGCGGGGTGGATTCCACTGACGACATCCGACCTGGCATCGGTCTTGACGGCATGGCCGCACTCAGTCAGTGGATCGCCGCGGGTGGAGTGGTGATTACGGAGGGTGGCACGTCGGCTGTGTTCACGGACTACGGCGTGACGCGCGGCGTGGACATCACGCCGGCCCGCCAACTGCGCGCGTCCGGGGCCATCTACAGGGCGGTGACGAAGGACCCCAGCAGTCCGATCGCGTACGGATACCCCGACACGCTGGCCGTCTACTTCAACCAATCGCCGCTCTTTCAGGTGGATACCAGCACCGACATTCCGGAGGATCAGGATGCCGACCTCACGGCCGCGCAGGCGCGGATGCGCCCGCGGGTCGTGTTAGCCTTCCATCAGAAGCGGGATTCCCTGCGGCTGTCGGGACTGCTGGTGAGCGGGGAGGAGCTGGCCGGTCGGCCGGCGGTGCTCGATGCCCCCGTGGGTCAAGGGCATGTCGTGTTGTTCGCCATCCGGCCGTTCTGGCGCTGGGAGACCCAGGGGAGCTTTGCGCTCGTATTCAACACGATTCTGAACTGGAACGACTTGGGCGTGCAGTGGCCTGCCGCTCCCAAGCCAACAGCGCGGCCAGTGGCGGCGCCGAGCGATGGACCATAGATTTCGTCAACCAAACGGTTGACGAAATTGCCCAGTGCCACCTAAGCTAAGCAATGATAGGGCATTACGTATTGTCGCGGCAGCCCGCGAAGAGTTCGCCAAGCGCGGCTTCGCGGGTGCGCGCGTAGAACAGATCGCGCGCCGGGCAGGCGTCAACAAGCAGCTGATGTTCTACTACTACCACTCGAAGCGCGGCCTCTTTCAAGCCGTGCTCACCCAATCCGCCGGCGAGCTGGAGAGGGCGCTGGCGGAGCTGGCGCTCCCGCTGGGCGGGCCGTTGGAACGCTTGCGGCTGACCCTGTCCGCGCAATTCGACTTTCTGGCCCAGGATCCACAGATGGTCGCGCTGATAGGGCAGGGCACACGCTCGGGGGCCGCCTTCGCACCCGCCATCAATCGACTCGTCGTATTGCTCGCGGAAGGACAAGGGCTGGGCCAGGTGCGAGATGATCTCGATCCGCACCTGGCCGCTGCCCAAGCCCTGATTCTGATGGTCGGCTATCTCACTATGGAAGCGGTGGTCGCGGCCAGCGCCCGCCCCCTGGGCGCGGATGAACCCTCACTCCGCGAGCGCTGGCGCGAGGCGGCCGTCGACTTAGTGGTGGCCGGAGTGAGCGCCAGCTAGACCAATCGGCGCTTCCGTCTCGAAGATCAGGTGCCCCGATTCGAATCGCGCCCCGCGCAATGCCAGGCTGAGGACGTCGCCCAGCTCCTCGACGAGATGCACGTCGAGCGTCTTCCGCACTTCCTCCGGCAGGTCCTCCAGGTCGCGCTCGTTTTCTTTCGGCAGAATCACGGTTGTGATGCCCGCGCGAACCGCGCCAAGCACCTTTTCCTTCACTCCGCCGATGGGGAGCACGCGGCCCCGCAGCGTGATCTCACCGGTCATGGCGATGTCGTGCCGAGCCGGTCGCCGAGACAGGGCCGACACGAGGGCCGTGGCCATCGTGATTCCGGCGGACGGACCGTCCTTGGGAATCGCGCCGGCCGGGACGTGGACGTGAATATCCGTGTCGATAAACGCCCCTTCCGGGATGCCCAGCAGATCAGCGTGTGACTTGGCGTAGGTCAGCGCGGCCCGTGCCGACTCCTTCATGACGTCGCCGAGCTGCCCCGTCAGAACCAGCTCTCCCTTGCCGCGCATCACGCTGGCCTCGACGAACATGATGTCGCCGCCCACCGGCGTGTAGTACATCCCGGTGGCCACGCCGACCTGATCCTCGCCCGCCATACGCTCGGGGTGTACCTTCGGCCGCCCGATGAGATCGGGGATGTCCTTCGGTCCGACGGTGACTTGCTGCGCGGCGCCATCGGCGATCTTGCGGGCGATCTTCCGTCCCAGCTTGCCGATCTCGCGCTCGAGCTGACGGACACCGGCCTCGCGCGTGTAGCTCGCAATGATCTCGCTCAGTGCCCCGTCACTCAACGTCAGTTGATCGGCACGGAGTCCGTTTTCTCTGAGCTGCCGCGGCACGAGATAGCGCTTGGCAATCTCGAGTTTCTCGCGCTCGGTGTACCCCGCGAAATTGACCGTTTCGAGGCGGTCGAGCAGCGGTCCAGGAATGTTCTGGATGAAGTTCGCGGTCGCGATGAACAGGACCTCAGACAGATCGAACGGCACGCCGAGATAGTGGTCGGTAAACGTGTCATTCTGCGCCGGGTCGAGCACTTCGAGCAGCGCCGCGGCGGGATCTCCCTGGAAGGAGATGCCGAGCTTATCGACCTCATCGAGCAGGAAGATCGGGTTTTTTGCGCCCGCCTGCTTCATGCCCTGAATGATGCGGCCCGGCATCGCCCCCACGTACGTGCGCCGGTGGCCGCGAATGTCGGCCTCGTCACGCGCGCCGCCGAGCGAGATGCGGACGTAAGGACGCCCCATCGACCGCGCGATGGACTTGGCGATCGATGTCTTGCCGACGCCCGGCGGCCCGACAAACAACAAGGTCGGTGCGCGTGAGGCACGATCATCCTCGTTGCCCGGAGCCTCCGTCTTGGGCTGCTGTTGCCGCAGCTGCCTCACGGCCAGAAACTCGAGCACCTGATCCTTCACATCCTGAAGCCCGTAGTGGTCTTCTTCGAGGATCTCCTCGGCCCGCTTGAGATCGAGCGACTCCTCCGCGCGCTTGTTCCACGGCAGCTCGGCGACGGTTTCGAGATAGGTCCGAATGACCTGCGCTTCCATCGATTCCCGGCCGGCGCGCTCGAGGCGCGCGAGCTCGCGATCGACTTCTTTTCGGGCGGCCTCGGGCAAGTCGAGGGCGTCGAGCCGCTTTTTGAGATCGTCGGCCTCCGCCGCCTCTTCCTCCTCGCCGAGCTCTTTGCGAATGGCCTTCATCTGCTCGCGCAGCAACATCTCACGCTGGCGCTCGCCAAGCTCTTCCTGCACCTGGGACTTGATGTCTTCCTGGGCGTCCAACACCGCGATCTGGCGCTGGACGTGGACGAGCACCCGGCGCAGCCGGTCTTCCACAGCGAGCGTTTCGAGCAGCTGCTGGCGTTCGAGCGACTGAATGTCGAGATGTCCGGCGACGAGGTCGGCGAGTGCGCCGGGGTCCGCGACTCCCTGCAGGACCTGCTGTACGACCTCGGTCGGCAGGCCGGACTTCTGCTTCGCGATGCAGCGCCAGGAACGCCGGATCTTTCGCATTGAGGGGAGGCAGATCAGCCGCTTCCCGGACGGTCGCCTCGAGATAGCCGGTCGTCTCGGTATAGTGGACTGCCGTACCGCGGGCGTCGCCATGGAGGATCAGCTGGACGCCACCGAGATTGCGTTGCACCTGGCTGATCCGCGCGATCGTGCCGGTGGTATAGAGCACACCGGGGGTGACCTGATCGACGTTCTCTTTCTGAGCGACTGCAAAGACCTTGCGGTCGGGGTGCTTCAGGGCGGCTTCTATGGCGCGCAATGTCGCTGGACGGCCCGCGCCGATCGGCGTCGCAACGCCCGGAAATAACACGGCATCGCGCAGCGGCAGGACGGGCAAAGTCATCCGGTCTGACATGGATTCTCCGATCTTGGGTCACGGGGACAACATTCCGGGACGGTCAACGCACCGTCCATGCCACGAAAAAACACCTTAGACGGCAGGTCCGTTCCGAATTACGCCGCCAAAGCGGCGCGTGGCTGCCAAGTCGACGCTTGACGAGTATCTTTTGGCCTCGAATGGATTGCAGAGACGCATGAGCGATCTGCTGGCGCAGCGGCTGAGTCAGGCCCTGGGGTCCTCCTTCACGCTCGACAGGGAGATTGGCCGCGGCGGCATGGGCGTCGTCTATCATGCCCGCGATGAGCGCCTCAAGCGGGCGGTGGCAGTCAAGGTGCTCCCGCCCGAGCTCGCGTTCCGGGAGGAAATCCGCATGCGTTTTCTCCGGGAAGCGGAAACGGCCGCGCGTCTGTCCCACCCGCACATCGTCCCGATTCATTCCGTCGGCGAAGGTCCCGAGGGACTCGTGTACTTCGTGATGGCCTATGTGGACGGTGAATCGCTCGCGGCGCGCCTCAAACGCCGCGAGCGACTGCCACCTGAAGAAGCCCGGCGCATCTTGATGGAAACGGCGGACGCCCTCGGCGCCGGACACGCCCTCGGCATCATCCATCGCGACGTCAAACCCGACAACATCCTGCTTGAGGGAAGCCGCGGCCGAACGATCCTCACCGACTTCGGGATCGCGAAGGCGCTGACGTCCACGACCGGGCCTGGGACGCTGACGGCGACCGGGGTGGCCATCGGGACCCCCCACTACATGAGCCCCGAGCAGGCAGCCGGCGATCGGGAGATCGACGGGCGGTCGGACATCTACAGCCTTGGGGTGGTCGGCTATCAGATGCTCGCGGGGGAGCTGCCGTTTTCCGCACCAACCGTGCCCGGCATTCTGCTCAAGCAGATCACGGAGCAGGCGCCGAACCTGCAGGATAGGTCTCCGACCTGTCCAGACGATCTCGCCTCGTGTGTGATGCGCTCACTCGAAAAAGAACCGGAGGCGCGCTGGCCGACTGCGGACGCGCTGCGGCGCGCACTCGAATCGCGCAGTGCGCCGCCGTATCGTCCCTCGCGTCGCCCGAGCGGCGGAGGGGTTGGGCTGGGTGCGCGCGCGCTCGCGCGACCCGAGTCGCGTCTGGGTGGCGGCCCCCCGGCACGTCAGTCGGGCGGTGGCCGGCCCGAGCGACGGCCCACGCGGCCGGCCCCGAAACGCGATCCCAAAAGCGACCTCACACCGAGTGGGGAAGCCCGGATGGTCGCGAGGTTCAGGGATTCGTTCGTTTCGTGGGCGTCGGTCTGCGGCGGACTGACGCTGATCGATCTGATTCAAGGCGGGGGGCTGGGGTGGTCGCTCTTCGTCACCGTCCCGTGGGGCGCGTTTGGGTTGCTCCCGCAGTACATGAAGCTGTGGCAGAATGGTTACTCGTGGCGCGACGTCCTCAACCGCCCGGTGGCACCCGATGCGCAGGAAGCCCTGCTGGGCCCGCGCCGCGCGTTGGCACCGCCCAAAGCGGATGAATTCGGACGCCATGTGAATACGATCCGACTGGTCCGCAACGACCGCGAGGCCATTCTCAAGATCATGGAGCGAGTGCCCACGTCAGAGCGCAAGCTGCTGCCGGACGTGGTCGCGACCGTCGACGCGCTGCTGAAACGAGCCGAGGACCTCGCGCGCATGTTGTACGGAATGAGCGCGGACATGGACGATGGCGCCCTCGCGCGAATCGAAGTGCGTATCGAGGCGGTGAAGCATCATGAGGAGGGGGCGGAGCGCGAGCGGCAACTCAGCCTACTCGATCGCCAGCGGCAGGCGTTGAGCGATCTGCTGGGGCGTCGCAAGAACGTCGAAGAGCAGATCGAGTCGTGCGTGCTGGCCATGCAGAACGTCCGGTTCGACCTGCTGCGACTGAGATCCGCGGGTGTGGCGGCGGTGCTCAGTGATCTGACGCATGCCACGCAGGAGGCGCGGGCGCTGTCGCGAGACGTCGATCACGTCATCGCGGCCGCGGGTGAGATCCGCGACGTGCTCAGTTCGAGCCCTTCCCCTTCCGTTCGACAACCCCGCGGGGGGGGCCCGGCCTCGCCCCGCTAGCCGGTCGCATTGCCTGGCACTGTCGCACTAACGCCGGGCCATCCTGCCGCTCGATCCCGAACTGCAGCATCTCGATGAACTCGGACACTGCGACGTCGCACGACCCTGCGCGCACGGCGGCTAAAGCGCGCAACTCGCGATACCGAGCCATGCCCGGGCGACTCGCCACCGCAACCGCCATCACACTGTCTGCAAGCGATGGCGGCCCATCCAGCGTGAGGTGCCCCAGAGCTTCGCTCAGGAAGTAGGCGGCATACGGATGGCGGAAACTGCCTCTGCCCGCGCGGAGCGCGCCGAGGGCCTCGGTCGCCGCTCGTTTCCAGGAGGAGTCTCGCACCGCGAGCAACGCGAGGGCGGCGCGCGCTTGCGCGGTATCCGCACCAGCGGCGAGGGCGGCGTCGAGGAATCCCTGCACGCGAGACGCCGGCTTCTGCCGGGCCATCGCGATCAGCCCCTCGAGGAGTTGTGCGTCGGCCCACGCTCTCCCGTCCCGCCGTCCGCGTGCCTGCACGTTGGAAACCATGACCTCCGCGCTGACCGTGTCGTGCAGGCCGAGCCGAATGCGGGCGTCGCGCACCGTATACTCACCGGGAACCGGCTCGGCGCGCCGCAGAGCCTCAAGGTACGGCAGGACGGCGGCATCGCCCCGGCGCATCGCGAGCGTCCGAGCGAGCAGCAAGGCGGGAGGTCCATCACCACCCGCAGCGCCGATCTGCGCGAGCGAGTCAAAGACGGCCCCCACGCTATTATCGGGCGCCAGAAAACTTCGTGCCGCGGCAAACTCGAGGCGGGGATGGTCGTCGGTATGCGTGAAGCTGGCGCGGGTGAGGAGGCCACTGACGCCGCGCTCGCCGAGCAGTCGGTGGCCGAGGTACTCCGCCGGCGCGTCGATGTTGAGCCACTCGCGCGCGAGGTCACCCAAGGCACCGGTAGGTCCCACCAGGCGGCGGACCCACGTCGAGTCATACGACAACGGGTGTGCGGAGCCAAGCACGAGCAGGTCGGGATACTCGCCGAACCAGACCTCAACATGTGGGTATACCGCGCGCACGTTGCGCACGATTCCGGCAACGATGGGCAATGGGAGCTGATAGAGCTGGACCCATTGGCAGAAAATGCCGTCATCCGTGAGGTGGCGGCGCACGATCCTAAAGAACTCCGGCGTGTACAGCGTGGCGATCCCCGCAATCCACGGATTTGAAGGTTCTGAAACGATCACGTCGAAGCGGTCCCGCTGCAGCTGCAGGGCGCTTCGCGCATCGTCCGTCACACTCGACACCCCGGGTTGGTCGAGCACGCGGCCGTTGACGTGATGGAACAGACTGTCCATCGCAAGGACGGCGGGTTCGATTTCGATCACGCGCACCTGCTGCATTCCGGGCGTCGCGGCGAGGACGTGGGCCGTGACGCCGCTGCCATATCCGATCACTAGTCCCCGGGATGCCCCGGGGCGGGCGGCAATCGGCGCGAGCCCCAACATGACCTCGGTGCCCATGTCGCCCCGATCAGAGGCGTCGACTTTGCCGTTGACCCGCAGCGAGCGGCCCACTTCGCTCTCCCAGACGCTCACCGTCGCGTTGCGGCCTTCGACAAACGCGAGCTGCCGGGCGCCCTCGTGTTCGAGAAAGGCCCGGCGGGTCCCAGCATCCATTTGCTGGCGCGCGTAGATCGTGGGTGCGAGATCGATGAGGCGCGTGCTCCAGTCCCGGGCGGCCACGGCGACAACGAGCGCGATCATCCCCAGGATCGCGGCGCCCAGGACGCGATTCTGCATCCGCCGGTGCTCGGTCGAGTGCTCCGCGATCCCCCGCGCGCTCACCCATGCCAACGCGAGCGCCGCCACTCCGTTGATCACTAGTCCGATGCGAAGCGTCGCCTGCGTGCCAATCGTGGCGACCAGCACGAAGCCGGCGAGCACGGCACCGAGAATGCTCCCGGCGGTGTTGAGCGCGTAGGCCATCCCGACGTCCGCTCCGCGCGCCTCGCGCCGGCGCGCGGTAAGCTCGACGAGCAGCGGGAACGTCATGCCCATGCCGAGCGCGGGCACGAGGAGCGCGGCACCGATGGCCACGCCCAGGAAGAGCAGGCGGCCTGCGGCGCCAAGGTTCGGGATCTGAAAAACGGTGATGACGTAGCCCGGCACTAGGGCAAGGAACAGGAAAAACGCGGCCGCGCCGACGCCGGTGAGACCCTGCGCCAACCCCGCTGCCGCGGCGGTGTCGGCGCGGGGGATGCTCTCCCGCGCGACGAACACGCTGCCAAGACCGACGCCCATCAGGAACACCAGCAGGATGAGTGTAAACGCGTACGTGGACCCCCCGACGACCATGACCAGCACGCGGGTCCATGCGATCTCGTCCAGCAGCGACGCAAAGGCGGTGAGGGCCAGAAGCACCAGGGCGAGCGTCCGAAGATGGTCACGCGGAAAATCGGGGGCCTCCCCGGGGTCGTGACTCGGCTCAACCGCGGCATCTCGTCGGCCGAGTGAGATCGCCGCCGCCCCAATCGCGAGGCTGATCGCCGCGGTGATCCAGAGCGACGTACGCACCCCGAGAGACTCGATCAGGAAGAACCCGGCGAGCGCGGTGCCCGTCATCGCGCCGAGTGTGTTCAAGCCGTAGAGACGGCTCAGTGACTGCTTGAGCAACCCACGGTCTTCGCCCGTCAGAGCGCGCGTTAACACGGGCAGTGTCCCGCCCATGAGGGTGGTGGGGATCATGAGGACGAGCGCGGCCAGTCCAAATCGGAGTGCGACACTCGCGCCGCCACCGAGCGATACTGCTCCAGCCGTGCCGATGTAGATCCAGTGCGCGAGACCGAGCACCAGCGGCGACACGATGCCGAACACGCCGATCGCGATCTCGAGCCAACCGTACAGCACGGCCGGGCGCGGCGAGCGGTCCGCGACCCGGCCCAGCAACCAGGCGCCCAGGCCGAGGCCGCCCATGTAAGCGGCGACGACGGTGGTCACGGACTGAATGGTGGAGCCGAACGACTGATAGAGGATGCGGACCCAGAGGAGCTCGTAGCTGAGCCCAGTCGCA
>QHTW01000254.1 GCA_003220955.1 Gemmatimonadota bacterium
CTGCGCATCCTTACAGAGGGGCGGGACGTTGCGCTGATCACCGATGCCGGCACGCCCGCGATCAGCGATCCTGGGGTCGACCTTGTGGCGGCAGCACGCGAACGCGGCGTTCCAATCGTGACGATCCCCGGCCCGACCGCCGTGGCAGCGAGTCTGGCCGTTTGCGGGATCCCAGCCGACCGCTATCTGTTTCTCGGATTCCTGCCTCGTAAAGGGAGCGACCGCCGCCGTTTACTCTCGACCGCCGCCGCCAGCGAATGGACCGTCGTGATGTTCGAGGCCCCGAATCGCGTCACGCAGCTGCTCGCCGACCTTGCGGAGGTATGTGGTCCCGAACGGCAGGCCGCCGTCTCTCGTGAGTTGACGAAGGTGTTCGAGGAGACACGTGCGGGGACGTTGCAGGAATTGTCAGCGCACTATGCAGAGGCTCCCGTGCGTGGCGAGGTTACGGTGGTGCTCTCGGGGACCGGCAAGCAGCGCGTCGAAGAGCCACCCCCGGATGCGGGTGAACGCGCCAAGGCTCTGCTTGCTGAAGGCTTGTCGCGCAAGGATGTGGCTCATCGATTGGCGGAAGAAACCGGAATTTCACGGAATACGGCGTACAAATTGGTGAGTGAACTATGAAACAGGGCGGTTGGGCGGTTGGGCGGTTAGGCGGTTTGGTAATGCTCGCGGCGCTGTGTTTTCCAACCGCCGAACCGCCAAACCGCTTAACCGCCGCCTCTCTCACCATCGGCCGCCTCCACTACGACGGCGGTGGCGACTGGTACGCGAACCCCTCGAGTCTCCCGAATCTGCTGGCCGCGCTGCGCGAGCGGACGACCCTCCCGGTCGCCGACCGCGAGCGCGTCGTGACCCTGACGGGGCCGGAGCTGTGGAACGTCCCTTACATCTATATGACGGGTCACGGCAACGTGCGCTTCTCCGATGCCGAGATTCGGAACCTGCGCCGCTATCTCGAGCAGGGCGGGTTCTTCCATGCCGACGACAATTATGGAATGGACAAGTCATTCCGGCGCGAGATCGCGCGCGTGTTTCCGGATCACCCGATGGTTGAAGTCCCGTTGACGCACCCGATTTACAACCTCGTCTACGCCTTTCCGAAGGGCATTCCGAAGATCCACGAGCACGACGGTCTGCCTGCCCAGGGGTTCGGCATTTTTTTGGGAGACCGCCTCGTCGTATACTATTCCTACCAGTCGGATCTCGGGGACGGATGGGAAGATTCGACGGTGCATCATGACCCCCCTGAGCTTCACGAGGCGGCATTGCGGATGGGCGTGAATCTCTTCACCTACGCAGTCAGCGGGATCAAGTGACGGAGACGGCGCGCCGGCTGCGTCGTCTGGGGGCTCCCCACGCGCGCGCCCGCGCGTTCGCGGTTGTGCTCGGCGGTCTCGGCGCGGCGCTGGCGGCGGCC
>QHTW01000255.1 GCA_003220955.1 Gemmatimonadota bacterium
AACGGCGGCGGGGGAAATTGAAGAAGCCGAGCTCGCGACCCTTGCGGAGACAGCAGTGGGGACGACCGTGCTGTTGCAGGAGGTAGGCGATGAGAATCCGGCGCGCCTGCATTATCTCGCCGAGCAGAGTCTGACGCCGGGCGTGCGGCTGACGGTGATCGATCGCCAGCCGTTCAACGGTCCCACGATCGTCCGGTTACACGACGGTACGACGCGCGTCGTCGGTCAGGAGCTCGCCCTCCTCTTATTCTGCCGGCCCAGCGATGGCGAATAGCGTTCTCGACACCGGTTGGCGGCATCCGCGGCTCACCCCAAGCCTGGCGGAAGCGTATCGTACTATCCCCGTCAAACCCGGAGCCTGGTGGAAGAAGGCGCTGGCGTTTGCGGGGCCGGGCTACCTGGTCGCCGTCGGATACATGGATCCCGGCAATTGGGCAACCGATCTCGCCGGCGGCGCGCGCTTCGGCTACATGCTGCTCAGCGTCATCCTGTTGTCGAACCTGATGGCAATCCTGCTCCAGGGTCTCTCGGCGAAGCTCGGCGTCGTCACGGGTCGCGACCTGGCGCAGGCGTGCCGCGACCATTACTCGCGCCCCGTTTCCTTCTTCCTCTGGATCATTTGCGAAATCGCGATCGCCGCCTGTGACCTCGCCGAGGTCATCGGCTCCGCGATCGCGCTCGAGCTGTTGTTTGGGATTCCGTTGACCTGGGGCATTGCGATCACGTCGCTCGACGTGCTGATCGTGCTCTACCTGCAGCATCGCGGATTCCGTTTGCTCGAAGCATTGGTGCTGGTGCTGATCGCGACCATCGCTGGCTGCTTCCTCTTCGAGATTTTGATTGCAAAGCCGGACGCCGGAGCCGTTTTGGGCGGGTTTGTGCCGAACGCGTCGATTTTGCGAGATCCCGACAAGCTGTACATCGCGATCGGCATCCTCGGCGCGACAGTGATGCCTCATAATCTCTACCTGCATTCGTCCGTCGTGCAGACGCGCAGCTACGAGGAGACGCCTGCGGGAAGGCGCGAGGCGGTCAAGTATGCGTTCCTCGATTCCACGGTCGCACTCTCGTTCGCGCTGTTCATCAACGCGGCGATCTTGATCGTCGCGGCCGCGACGTTCCACAGCGCCGGCCACACCGGAGTCGCGGAGATTCAGGATGCCTATCGGCTGCTGACGCCGTTGCTCGGCGT
This sequence comes from Gemmatimonadota bacterium, assembly GCA_003220955.1. Taxonomy (GTDB): domain Bacteria; phylum Gemmatimonadota; class Gemmatimonadetes; order Gemmatimonadales; family GWC2-71-9; genus 20CM-2-65-7. Next base: position 1,193 of record QHTW01000255.1, read on the forward strand.
CACGGGGGCGAGCGCGGTTTTTGCGTTCGCACTGCTCGCCTCCGGGCAGAACTCCACGCTGACGGGAACGCTAGCCGGCCAGATCGTGATGGAAGGATTCCTGAACATCCGCATTCGGCCGTGGCTGCGCCGCCTGATCACGCGTCTCATCGCGATTGTGCCAGCGGCGCTGACGGCTATCTTTTTTGGGGCGCACGGCACGGCCCAACTTCTGATCCTCAGCCAGGTGATCCTCAGCCTGCAGCTTTCCTTCGCGGTCTTTCCGCTTGTGCGGTTCACATCCGACCGCATGAAGATGGGCGAGTTTGTCAATCCATTCTGGTTGAAGGCGCTCGCGTACGTCGTCGCGGTATCGATCGCGGCTTTCAACGCGTGGCTCCTGGTGCGCATTTTCAGCCGCTGGATGGCGTGATGTATAAGCGCATTCTGGTGCCGCTCGAGAACAGCCAGGCCGACAAGTGCATTCTCCAGCACGTCACCGATCTCGCGAAGCTATGCGGCGCGCAAGTGCTCTTGCTGCATGTCGCCGACGGGTGGGCGGCACGCAACATGGAGCAACTCAATCTCCGTGAGTCGCAGGAAATGAAGGACGATCGCGCTTACCTGGAGCGGATGGTGCAGGAACTGCGGCGGGCTGGGGTGGAGGTGGATGCAGTGTTGGCGGCAGGCGATCCGGCGCG
>QHTW01000256.1 GCA_003220955.1 Gemmatimonadota bacterium
AACGCGATTCCCAGCCGTGGCTGCCACATCTTCTTGTCGGACGGAATCGTCCCGTCGGACGGGAACGCGTATGTGCCCGTGCTATTCGTGACCGTCTTCCCGATGAACGGCGCGAAGAAGACCTGGCTCGGCGGCGTAATCGGATCGGGCTCGAGCTGCGCCTCCCACCGCAAGCCATAGTTGATCGTCCAACGGGGATCGGGCTTCCACGTATCCTGGATGTAGACCGCTAGCTCGTCCTGCGGAATCTGCTGCGTGCCCGACGCCCGCACGGACTGACCGACGCCCGCCTGCTGCAGGTACAGCAGGACCGGCCCAGAGATCGATTGGCCGGCCGGACAGGTGCGGTTGGTTCCCGTCGCTCCACCCGAGCACTCGACGTAAGTCGAGTCGGCCACATAGCTCAGGAAGCCGTGGACCCCGCTGAAGATGTAGCGGCTGTTGGCGAACCCGATGAACGTCTGGACCGAGTTCACCCGGTTGTATTCGCCGCCCAGCTTGAAGAAGTGGCTGCCCTTGCTGAGCGAAATGTTGTCGAGCACCTGCACCCGCGTGTCGTAATAATCGATCGGCAGGAAGAACGGCAAGCCGAACCGGAAATGGTTCGCAAAGTCCATCGCGACATCCGGGAATGGCCGGGCGGCCGGCGGATCGGCGCGATTCGCACCCAGCAACGACGAGCGGGGGCCGTCGTAGGGGCGTGGCCGATCCTCGCGCGAGTACTGGAAGCGGAATTCGTTCGACGTGCTGGACGACAGGTATGACACCAAGCTGCCGTTTACGGCGTTCGAGTGATCTCGCTCCAACCCGTTGGCGCTGCGGGCCCAGGTGTCGACGTCGAACGTGCCGTTCTGCTGCTCGGACCAGGTGTAGTTGTACTTGAGCGACAGCGAATGCCGGTCGGAAAGGTGGAAGTCGAACTTCGCCAGCAGGGCGCGCGCGTCGTTCGTGCGGGAGATCGAGCCAAAGTCGCCCGCCAGCGCACCGCCATACGCCGTGTTCATCCACGTGCGCAGCGAGTCGAACGCGGCGCTCGGCGGCCGCGACTGCTGCTTCACCTCATCGTAGATCTGCTGGTCGTAGGCCAGGAAGAAGAATGCTTTGTCGCGCTTCAGCGGCCCGCCGAGCGTGAAGCCAAACTGGTGCTGCCTGAAGTCTGGCTGGTACGTCACGCCCGCGTGCACCGGCGTACCCGAGAGGGCGTCGTTCTTCCCGAAATAGTGCAGCGAGCCGCGCAGCTGGTTGGTGCCCGATTTGGTGATCACGTTGACAAACCCGCCGGACGACCGCCCGAACTCCGCGTTGGCGCCGCCCGGGAGCACCACGATCTCCTGCACGGCGTCGAGATTGAACGTGAACGCCGGACGCTGCCCGCCGCGCTGCTCACCGAAGAACGGATTGTTGAAGTCGGCGCCGTCGACCGCGACGTTGTTGTGGATGCCTTTTTGCCCGGCGATCGTCAGCTCGTCGCCGTCCGGTCCCTGCACGAGCGCGACCTGCGGCGTGAGCAGCGTCAGATTCAGGTAGTTGCGGCCGTTATTCGGCAGCCCCGCGATCGCGCTGTTGGGCAGGCGCGTCGAGTTTTCGGTCTTGCTCACTTCCACCACGGGCTGCGTCGTCTCGACCACGACCGCCTGCAGCTGCACCGCGGCGAGCGCCAGTGTCAGGTCGACCGTTTCGCCCACCCCCAGCCGCACGCCGGTGGCCCGCGTCTCGCTGAAGCCGACCCGGCGCGCGGTCACGTCGTACGTGCCCAGCGGCATGAGGGAGGCGATAAAGATGCCGCGCTCGTTGGTCGTGATCTGGCGTTGGAATCCGGTTTGGGTTTCGTGCAGTGTGACGGTCGCCGCCGCGACGGGCGCCCCCGCGGGATCGGTGACGGTGCCGCGGATGATTCCGGTTGTCGCTTGCGACTGCGCGGCGAGGAGAACGGGGAATACGAAAGCGAATGCGACCGGTCCGAGGAGCTTGCGCACCATTGCTTCGGCCTCCGACTGGATGGGAAAGATATCTTCGGAGCGGCTAGCCTATCACCCCTGACGAGGCTCCGCAAGCCTTAGTTTTCACGGCATGCAGAACACCGAAATCGCGCGTGCCCTCAGTGAAGTCGCCGATCTCCTGGAAATCTCCGCGGGCAATCCCTTCAAAGTGCGGGCGTATCGCAACGCGGCGCGCACGGTCGCCGATCACCCTGATCCCATCGCCGAGCTCGTCGCAGGTGGCGAATTCGACCTCACGGATCTCCCCGGAATCGGCGGCGGCATTGCCAAAGAGATCACGGCGCTCGTCCAGACCGGCAGCATGCCCCAGCGCCAGCAACTCGTCGCGACGGTCCCGCCCGGTCTCCTCGATCTCCTGCGCATTCCGGGCCTGGGCCCGAAGCGCGTCAAGCTCTTCCACGACCAATTGAAAGTGAACAGCGTCGCCGATCTCAAAGCCGCGCTGGAGAAGGGCAAGCTCGCGACGCTCGGCGGCTTCGGACCCAAGCTGCTCGAAAAGATCCGCGAAGGCATCGCGGGCGCGGGCGACGGTGCGAAGCGCATGGTGCTCCACGAGGCCGAGCAGTATGCGCGGGCGATCCTAGAGTACCTCATGGCCGGTGGTGGGATCGACGAGATCGACGTCGCCGAATTTTCCAAAGCGAGCGATCACGTCGGGCGCGTTGACGCAGCTGACGACGATATCGAGGTCGCCGATGGTCTCCTTGCGCCGTCGAAAGCTGCCCGCCACGTCGATGGCATCGATCCCGCCGCCCGCCTTGAGATACTCCACGATCGCGCGGGCATACTGCTCGGCCTCGTGCTGCGATGCAGTACTTCACGGGCTCGCAGGCGCACAACATCGAGCTGCGGAAGATCGCGCAAGCCAAGAAACTCAAGCTGAACGAGTACGGTGTCTTCAAAGGCACGAAATGCATCTCGGGCCGTACCGAGCAGGACGTGTATCGTGCTCTTGGCCTCGATTGGATTCCGCCCGAGATGCGCGAAAACCGCGGCGAAATCGCCCTGGCGAAGGAACACAAGCTCCCAAAGCTGGTGACGCTGGACGATATCCACGGCGATCTGCAGATGCACACCG
>QHTW01000236.1:0-2581 GCA_003220955.1 Gemmatimonadota bacterium
CGGGCGACACGTTCGCCCGCAACCCGTTCGTGCCGAGCAATCCGGTGCAGACGGCGGCACTGATGAAGAACAATGAAGACGTGTGGCGGTTCATCGGGAGCACAAACCTCCAATGGGACGCGGTGCAGACCGGACGGCACTATCTGCGCTTTGTGGCGACCGGTGGCGTGGATCAATTCTCACAACAGAACGCGCTGTTCTTCCCGCCGGAGTTGCAGTTCGAGCCCAACGACGGAGAACCGGGCACGTCGCTGCTCTCGAATACTGACAACCTCAACTACAACGTGAACGCGAGCGCGATCCATACCTTCACGCCCAGTAGCAACGCGTTTTCAGCCACCACCTCGATCGGTTTACAGCACGCCCAGCGCAAGACCGACATCTCGCGCATCACGAGCCGCGACTTGAACGCAGGACAGCAGAACGTGGCGGCCGGCAAGGACATCCAGATCACGGAAGACCAGTCGCGCATCAAGGACCTGGGCTTTTTCGCCCAGGAGGAATTCCTCGCGTCACAGGAGCGTCTGTTGTTGACGGCCGGGATTCGGGCGGACCAGAGCAGTCTCAACGCGGATGCGAGCAAGCTTTACTACTTCCCCAAGGCCTCGGCCTCGTACCGGTTCTTGCACTCCGTAGGTGCAGTGGACGAGTTGAAGCTGCGAGCAGCGTTCGGCGAATCCGGGAACGAACCGTTCTACGCACAGAAGTTCACGTCGCTGCGGATCACTGGGAAGGTCGGTGGCGTCCCTGGCACCGTTGGCGGAGACACTACCGGAGCCAAAGATCTCGGTCCGGAGCGGGAGCGCGAGCTGGAAGCGGGCTTCGACGCGACGTTGTGGAACAGTCGGGCAAACCTCGAGTTCACCGCCTACCAGAAGAACGTCAGCGATTTGCTGTTGCCCCGCCAGCTTGCACCGATCGGTGGGGTCAATTTCGAGATCTTCAACGGCGGCAAGCTCCGTACTCGCGGCATCGAGGTGTCACTGGCCTTGATTCCGGTGCGGCATCCCGATTTCAACTGGCTCTTCCGGACTACGTTTTCACGCAACCGCAGCGTCATCACCGAGCTGCCCATTCCGGCCTTCAGCGCCGGTGGCTTCGGTGCGTCCATCGGGCAGTTCCGCGTGGAGCAGGGGGCGTCCGCGACCCAGATCGTCGGCAACGACACGCTCACGGCCGCCGACATCGCATCTGGTAGTTACCCCGGCAAGAGCGTCGGTGATATTGTCGTCCGGAAAATCGCCGACGCGAACCCCGACTTCCGGATGTCGTTCACGAACGACCTGACCTACAAACGATTCAGCGTGCACTTCCTACTCGATTGGCAGAAGGGTAGCGCCATCCTGAATCTCACCAGATTGCTGTACGACTTCGGACAAGTCACGTCGGATTACGCGGACCCGCTCCGCGACACCTTGGTCACGAGTGCCGGGGATACGCTGAAGACCGTGGGGCAGAAGCGCCTCGCAGGCTTCACGAAGGTGACGCGGAACTACATCGAGAGCGCTAGTTTCCTCAAGTTGCGAGAGATCACGCTGAGCTATGAGCTCCCGCCGAACGTCCTTCACGGCATCTGGCAGGGCGCTCGGTACGCGCGCCTCAGCGTGAGCGGACGCAACCTGTTCACGAGCACGCCCTATACGGGAGTGGATCCGGAAGTGAGCAACTTCGGGAACCAACCGATCGCTCGCAATATCGATGTGACACCTTTCCCGCCGAGCCGGAGTTTTTGGTTCGCCGTCGACGTGGGGTTCTAACCATGAGCGCGCCTGCGAGGTACTCGAAGATGAATGCGACACGCTGGCTGCCGGCCTGCCTGGGCCTCGTCGCGCTGGCGGCGTGCAAGGACCTGGACGTGCCCAACCTGAACAGCCCCGATCTCGGTGACTTTCAGAACAACCCGACGCGCAGCCAGGTCCTCTCGGTCGCTTCGGGGTTGCTGCTGGGAACGCGCACCGGGGTGGCGCCGCAGAACGGCTACGTGTCGCTCCTCGGCATTCTGGGCCGGGAGTCCTACAATCTTGATCCCGCCGATCCCCGCTTCGTGAGCGAGATGCTCGTAGGCCCGCTCGATGGCGGCAGCCCGGCGTTCGGGGGCAACCTGTGGGCCAACCCATATCGCAACATCCGCAATGCCAACCTGGAGCTCGCGGCGGTGGACAAGGTGCCCCTCGTGAACGATGCCGAGAAAGAGGCGATTCGCGGGTTCACGCAAACGATCCAGGCGTTCGATTACCTCAAGGTGATCGTCACCCGGGACGCAAACGGCGCCGGGATCCCCACCGACCTCGACCCGCTCGCACCGCCAGCGGCGATCGTGACCAGAGATGCTATCTTCGCTCACATTACCCGGGTGCTCGATTCCGCAGCGGCCCATTTGGATTCGGCCACGACCCTCGGCGCCGGCGACGATCCATTCCCGTTTAACCTGAGCCCGGGGTTCACCGGGTTCAGTACTGCCGTGTCGTTCCGCACCTTCAACCGTGCACTCATGGCGCGGGTGCAGGTGTACAAGGGCAGCTTCGGATGCACGACCTGCTGGGACTCGGCCCTGACCGCGTTGAGCGCGTCCTTCATCGAC
>QHTW01000236.1:2609-4478 GCA_003220955.1 Gemmatimonadota bacterium
TCTGGTGACGAGACCAACGCCTTATACGATCCGAACGCCCGGGCCTTGGTGGCGCACCCATCATTCGAGACCGACGCGCAGCTGCAAGGGAACGGCATCACAAAGGATGACCGCTTCGTGCGCAAGACCGCGCGGCTCGCGGATCCCAAGACGACGCAGGGCCTGACGTCGCAGCTGCAGTATGTGATCTACAAGAGCAACATCGGCCCAATTGCGATCATTCGGAACGAGGAGCTGATACTGATCCGCGCGGAGGCGAACATCGGTAAGGGTGGGGCGGCGGATCTCGCCGCCGCCGTCGCGGACCTCAATACGATCCGGATCAAGTCCGGAAAGCTCCCGGCCTATGCCGGCCCCGTGACCCAAGCAGCGTTGCTGGACGAGTTGCTGTACAACCGGCGCTACTCGCTCGCCTTCGAGGGCGGCCATCGCTGGATCGACTTGCGCCGATACGGTCGACTCGCGACGCTGCCCACCGAGGCGACGAGCACCGGGGCTGCGAAGCGGTTCGCCAAGTTCCCATTCCCCCAATTCGACTGCGACGCGCGTACGGTGAAGCCGGCGGGGTGCGGGACGGAGGCGGGGTTCTGAGCGACTGACGTCGGCCAGGGGACACACGGCCGGGCGCGCCAGACCGCGCCCGGCGGTTCTTTCTTGCCTCTTCCCGGCTCAGCCGCGTGCCACCTCGTACAGATACTCGACATAGGATCGCGCGGTGCGCGCCGCTGCCGTGCCCTAACCCGAAATGGCCGGCCGGGAGCCGCAGCGGATCGCCCGTGAACACGTAGCCCGGCCAGGAGCCCGCGATGCGCGGCAGGATCACCGGATCGATCCCTGAGCGCCGGTACACGGTAACCTGCGCCTTGATGAGCGCGGCGTCGTCCGGCGTGGTCGTGGGATCATAGCCGCCCGTCATGTTCACCTCGATGTCGCCGAACCCGCGCTTGGCGAGATGCGCCTTGAGCGCCGCCAGCGACTCGGCCGCCGTCATGTCGGGCACGAGCCGCAGGTCGAGCTTCGCCACCGCGCGGTGCGGCAGGATGGTCTTGCCCCCGGGGCCCGTGTAGCCGCCCACCAGGCCCTCGATGTTGACCGTGGGCCGCGACACCAGGCGCTCCAGCGCCTCAACCCAGCTCACGTCGTGCACCCAGTGGTCTACGCCCATCTCGCGCTTCGCGACGGCCTCGTCGAGACGGCGCGCCGCGGTCGCCACCATCGCCTTCTCACTCGCCGAGAGCGCACGGGCCTTGTCGGCGTAGCCGTCGATCGCCGGCTCGTTGCCGTCGGGCGAGACCAGCGTCGCGAGCGCCTCGACCAGATGCCACGCCGGGCTGTCCACACGGGCCTTGTTGCTCGAGTGGATGTCCTTCTTGGGCCCGCGACCCCACCGCTCCCCGCTCGACACGAGCTCGCATTCGATCACGCCCTTGGCGCCGAGTGTGATAGTCACCTGTCCGTCGGACGCCTGGGCCGCCGAGGGCATGAAGATCCCGGTGGTGCGTCGCAGCGCGGTCTGCACCTCCGGCCGGCGCACGATCTGGGGGAAGTGGGGCGAGCCGATCTCTTCCTCGCCCTCGGCCACGAGCACGAAATTGAGCGGCGGCTTCCTGCCCGCGGCGCGGATGGCGTGCAGCGCGGCGAGGAACGTCGCTTCGGGTCCCTTCTGGTTCACGGCCCCGCGGCCCATGATCACCTTGCCGAGCCCCGGCCGGTCGACGAGGGCGGCGTCCCAGGGCGGGGACGACCACTCAGCCGGATCGGCCTGCTTCACGTCGTACATGAAGTAGAGGCCGAGGGTGCGCGGGGCGCCGGCGTCGAGCGTGGCGAAGATGCCGGGCTGGCCGTCGCTCGGGATCTTCGTCACCTGGT
>QHTW01000087.1:0-1863 GCA_003220955.1 Gemmatimonadota bacterium
TAGCAACTAAAAAATCGATGAGCCGTATATTGTCCGCGTGACCACAGCGACGGAGATTCCTGCCGATCTCACGGCGGCGCTGGCCGACCGCTACTCGCTTCGGCGCGTGTTGGGCCGCGGCGGCATGGCGACGGTGTACTTGGCCGACGATCGCAAGCACCACCGCGCCGTCGCGCTCAAGGTCCTGTTGTCGGGTCTCGCCGCCTACCTCGGCGCCGAGCGCTTCCTCAAAGAGATTCAAATCGCGGCGCGGCTGACGCATCCACACATTCTCGCACTCCACGACTCGGGTGAAGCGGGCGGGTTCCTCTATTACGTCATGCCGTACATCGAGGGCGGCTCGTTGCGCCAGCAGTTGGAAGGGCCGCCGCGGCGCGCCCTCTCGCAGCAGCAGGCGCTCGCGATCGCCGAGCCGGTGGCCGACGCGCTGACGTACGCCCACCGCATGGGGGTCCTGCATCGCGACATCAAGCCAGAGAACATCCTGTTCCAGCAGGGCCACCCGATCGTGGCCGATTTCGGCATCGCGAAGGCAGTGAGCACCGCGGGCGGCGCGAATCTGACGCGCACTGGATTCCCCGTCGGAACACCCGGCTACATGAGTCCGGAACAGGCGGCCGGCCTGACGGAGCTCGACGAGCGCACCGACGTCTACAGCCTGGCGGTCGTGATTTACGAAATGTTGATCGGCGATGTGCCGGGCCGGTGGCCGACGGAGGACGCGGTTCGGGCTGGGCGGTTCCTCGAGGCCTCCGCATCGCACCGCACGCGGCTGACGAACGTCGGGTCGAGGATGGAGGCGGCGCTGGTGCGGGGCCTCGCGATCCGGCACGATCAGCGGACGGCCACGACGGCGGCGCTGCTCGATGAGCTGACCCGCGGCAGCTCTGGGCCACGCCGGCGCTTCGACACCGCGGAGGTCCAAGAGATCGTCAAACGCGCCACGGAAATGGAAGCCAACAAGACGGCGGCCGGCGCCATGACGATCGGCGGCGTGCAGGCTCTTGCTGAAGAAGTCGGCGTTGCGCCGGAGCTGGTGCGCGCCGCGGCCGAGTCAATTCAGGCGCGGCCGTACCTCGCGCCGGGCTCACTGGCGCCCAACCGTACGAACAATTGGGTCGCGGGCCCCACGGAGCTGTTCTTCGAGCGGGTGATTGAGGGGGAGCTTCCGGAGCACGAGTACTCCGCGATCGTCGAAGAAATCCGTCGCGTGATGCGGAATGCGGGACTGGTCAGTCAATTCGGCCGCTCGTTCTCCTGGGTTGCGGCGCGCGGACCGGCGATCCGCCGGGACCTCGAGATCGCGGTGTCGGTGCGGCGCGGGCAAACGCGGATCACGGTCCAGGAGAACATGGGCCAGCTCATCGGCGCCGTATTCGGCGGGATCGGCGGCGGCATGGGTGGCGGGGGAATCGGGCCGATCATCGGAGTCGGTGTGGGCGCGCTGCATCTCGTGGGAGCCGCGGTCCTGACCGTCATCCCGGTATGGCTCGGCGTGACGTTTTTGACCGCACGAACCGTCTATAAGCGCATCTCGATGCGTCGCAGACGCGAGCTCGAGAACCTGACGAACCGGCTGGCGGCGCTGGTAGAGCAACTCGTCGAGACGCCGCACCGACTCAAGCCCTAACCGTTGCCCTAGAATGCCGCGCGCCACTCCAGGCGGGCGCCGTTTGTGCTGAAGAGAAACTGCGGCGGACCGACGCCAAAGAAGCGCCACCGCCCCTCGATGAAATTCGCCGCCGTAACACCCACGATCGCGCCCGCCAGCACATCCGACAGCCAATGCTTATGGTCGTTGAGACGCGACCAGGCGGTCCCTGTCGCTCCCGCATAGAGCAACGCGCTCGCCCACGGCCGACG
>QHTW01000087.1:1900-2412 GCA_003220955.1 Gemmatimonadota bacterium
CGTCGTGCTGCGTGAACGGCTTGAACGAGTACTGCGTGCTGGACTCGTCAGGACGCAGCCGTCCCGTGACGACCTTGCCGCCGGCCGTGATCACTCCCGCGAGCAGGACGGATGCAAGCACTCGGACGCCACTGCGCTCCAGGCCTTTGTGCCCGCTGATGAGCCCGGCCGTGAGCAGGCCTGCCGGGACAACGAAAGTGACCTCAGGCTGCCCTCCGTGTCGGAACGCGCGTGCGATCGCATCGCTGCTCGAGGAGCGGCGGTCCTGGACCCAAGTATCCACGCCGCGGTCCGCGAGGCTGATCGCGCCGAGCGCCCCCGCGGCGATGGCGACGTGCCACCACCGAATGGAAGGCGTGCTGGAAGAAGCGGGTCGCTGCGCCGGCGCGCTCGCGGGGAGCGCGATCAGCCAGGCCAGGACAATAGTTTTGGGACTCAGGGGGTCGCGCGTTCTACGGCTTCGACGTCGATCGTGATGCGCACGTCGTCGCCCACGATCTGCGCGCCTTCCA
>QHTW01000087.1:2447-4867 GCA_003220955.1 Gemmatimonadota bacterium
TGGTCGTCGCCGAAAAGGCGGTACGTCGGCCACGCGCCGTCGCGAGTACTCCACCAACGTCGGCGTCGAGCACGACGGGATGCGTGATGCCTCGAATGGTGAGATTGCCCGTGATGCGCAGGCGATCGGGCGCGACGCGCTCTACCCGAGTGCTGGTGAAGGTGATCTCCGGGAAGCTGTCGACGGCGAGATAGTTCGTGCGCAGGTCGGTGTCGCGGCGGTCATTACCGGTCGAGATGCTGGCGGCTTGAATGTGCGCGGTGACGCTGGCGGCTTCCGGCTTGGTGGGATCGTAGTTCAGATCGACGGTCCACTGGCCGAACGTTCCATTGATCCAGGTGATGCCGAGGTGCCGCACGCGAAATGCGACCGCGCTGTGCGGGGGATCGGCTGACCAGCGATTCGTGGGCGGCGGAGGTGGTGTGGCTGAGGCCTGCTGCGAGGTCTGCCCCGACAGCGAAATCGCCGCGGGGAGCAGCAGCGTGAGGACAAGGATCGATCGAGTCATGCTTTAAGATAGCGCGGCAAACAGACCAACGATGGCAATGATCAACCCCAGCGCGATCTTGATCGCGGCGCCGGCGGCGCGGCCCACGACGGCACCCCATGCGGCGCGAGTTGCAACGCCGGTGTGCCGGGAGTAGCTGTACTCGAACACCGCGGCGCCAAGGAAGGAGCCGATGAACGCGCCGATCACGCTGCCAATGATGGCGACCGGTACGCCTACACCCGCGCCGACGAGTCCCCCGATAAGCGCGCCCCAACCGGAGCGCGTGGACCCGCCGTAGCGTTTGGCATACCGGAACCCAATCCAGTTCTCGATGATTTCACCGAGGAACGCCAACCCGAGCACGATGGCGATGGTCGCGACACCGACGGTGCGAAACCCGGTGAGCCAACCGTAGGTAAGGATGCCACCGACCATGACCCACAAACCCGGAAGACCGAGTGGGATCATCGCGAGGCCAACGAGTCCGAACACAATGAGCAGACCGATCGCCAGCAGCGTCAGGGCCGGGTCCTCACGTTCAGGTGCGCCCAGATCACGCGCGAGTAGCGGAACACGAACGGGATACACATCAGGTGAACAGCTACTACGCAGACGACGGCCCAGACGATTCCGAAGCGTGGCACGAGGAAGAGTTGCGCCAGCACGCCGAGCGCGGCGAGATACGTCACGCCCAACACCCAGCTCACGTACATTGCTCCTTGAACGAATCCCTGCTCGCGCTCGAAGCGATGCCCGCACATGCGACAGGTGGCGTTCATGGTGAGCCGCCCCGCAAACATCTTGCCCTGCATGCAGACGGGGCACCGCTGGGTGACGATTGCGCGCAGGCGAGCTGATCCACGCATATATTGCTGGTCAATCTTAACGAACACCACCGTGAAGAGGCGCTGATCCTTCTCGCCGTTCTCCTCCAAATCTCGATTCCACCGCCGCGCGGATTCGTCAACGACTTCGCCGGTGTGCTCGATTCGGCGTCGACCCGGCACATGGAGGCCGTCATCGCCGAGGTTCGGGACAAGACCAAAGGCGAGATCGCCGTCGCGACGCTGGCCGACATCGGCGACCGCGCCGCCGGCGACGTTGCGGTGCAAATCGGGCGGCAGTGGGGGGTCGGCGCCAAAGCCGAAGCCGGCGACCGCAGTAAAAACCTCGGGGTCGTCGTATTCCTGGTGCCACGCAAGAGCCATCGGCCCGGTACGGGTGACGTCTTCATCGCGACCGGGCGCGGCGCCGAAGGATTCCTGACGGATGCTCGCGTTGGCAGAATCCGCGATGCAATGCTACCACTGTTCGCCCAGGAGGAGTACGGCAAGGGGTTATCCCTCGGCGTCGACCTGATTGCCCAGGCGTTTGCCGCGGAACTCGGGGTGACGCTCACCAACCCCGAGTACGCGATGCCGCCGCCGGCGTCCGACACTCGGCCCCACGTCACGATCCCCATCGGATGGATCATTGCGGTCCTGATCCTGCTGCTGATCATCACCCGCGGACGTCTGCTGTGGGTGCCGTTCTGGATCTTGAGTCAGGGCCGCGGCGGCTGGGGTGGAGGTGGGGGTCGCGGTGGTTGGGGAGGAGGGGGCGGCGGTGGCTTTGGGGGATTCGGGGGCGGGGGAGGTTTCTCCGGTGGTGGAGCGGGAGGAAGGTTCTGATATGGCGCGAATGACAGTGGACGATTTTGCGGCGCGACTGAGTGAGGCCCTTGGCCCGCGGCTCGCCACCCTGCTGCTCTACGGGTCGGCTGCCCGCCATCCCGCTGAGGCGGCCGCCGCGATGAATACGTTGCTCATCGTGCGCGCGGACGGTGGATCCATGGACGCCGGACTGTTCGGGAAGCTGGCCGAACCGGTGCGGAAGTGGATCGCCAGCGGCCACCCGCCGCCGCTCATGATGACCGATCGTGAATGGCGGG
>QHTW01000087.1:4929-12764 GCA_003220955.1 Gemmatimonadota bacterium
CACATCCGCCGCCAGCTCGAGCACGAGCTGATGGGAAAGCTCATGCACCTGCGGCCGGCGTACGCCGCCTACTGGAGCCACCCCAAGCGTCTGGCCGAGGTCGTACGCGAGACGCGCTCGAGTTTCTTGGCGATGCTCCGCGCCGTGCTGCGCCTCGCGGGTCGCCCGGCGCCTGCTGCCCGCGACGCCCTGGTGCGTGACGCCGCCGCGCTGATAGGATTCGCTCCTGATCGCCTTGCCGAGCCGGCCGCGTATCTCGATGCGGTCACGCGCACGGCGGAGTACGTGAACCGTCTGGAAAGGAACCCTTCGTGAACGCGTATCCACGCCGGACAGCGATTACCCTGCCGTTCGCGCTTCTCCTCGTTGCGGGTTGCGGCTACAACACGATGCAGACGATGGACGAAAAAGTGAACGCGGCTGAGTCGCAGATCAAAGTCCAGCTGCAGCGTCGCGCCGATCTGATCCCCAATCTCGTCGAGACGGTGAAGGGGTACGCGAAACAGGAGCAGACCATCTTCATTCAGGTGGCGGAAGCGCGTGCGAAGTTGGCGGGTGCGGTGCAGAGCGGCGATCTGCAACAGATGGCGGCCGCCAACGCCGCGCTCACCGCGCCGCTCGGCCGGCTGATCGCGATCGCTGAGAATTATCCCCAGCTCAAGTCCAACGAGAACTTCCGCGCATTGCAGGATCAGCTGGAAGGGACGGAGAACCGGATCGCGGTCGCCCGTCAGGACTACAACGAAGCCGTGAACACGTACAACGCATACATTCGCCGCTTCCCACAGGTGCTCACCGCGAAGGTGCTGGGGAAGAAATCGCGACCCTATTTCGAACTGCAAACGCCCGGTGCCGCGGAAGCGCCGAAGGTCGATTTCTCGCGCTAGGGAGCGGTGGGGAGCGGTCGACCCACGACCCATTTCACGATGCGTCCGGGCTCGAGCGGCGTGGACTCGTCGACCTGATTGATCAGCGCCAGCGTCGCCTTGGACACCGGCGACGGGCGCTGCTGCGCGAGCTCCGCGACCGTCGTGCGCCGGTCGAGCGTGATGAGCGTGACCCGCTGCGGCTGCACGTTGACGATCGCCGGATCATTCAGCGGTTCGAAGCTGGACAGGGCGCGTTGCACGATGCTCTGATTCGCCGACCAGCTGGCCTCGGAACCGTACGCGAGAAGCCGGAAGACGCTGTTCCCGTACTCGATGAACACGGCCCGGCCCTGCAGCGTCCCACTCTGGGTGGTCGCGACAAACGGCGCCTCGGCCGTGCTGAGGCCATTGATGGTGCCGCGCGTCAACGTGCCCGCCTGTACTCCCTGCTGCGATAGGAACGAGCGTGCGGCCTGATCGGCGTTCGCGCCCTGCGCGAGCGTAAGCTCGATGGCCGCGTCCTGCCGCGGGCTCTGTGCCCCGACCGCGGACTTGCCATTGACGGTCTGCCACTCGCTCGGGAAGGTCATCCTGAACCTGAGATCTGGATGGTAGAACTCCGTGCCTTTGAAGAAGCCCTCGCGCGGGTTCATCCCGAAAATCATCCCGTCCAGGCGCCGTTCGTAGGGGGCGCGGTTCACGTACTCCGCGTGAAGTCTCTCCGGGTCTGCGCCAGCACCGTGTTGATGTGCTCGATCCGGTTACCGGGATTGGGGTGCGTGGCGAGCCACTCGGGCAAGCGGCCGCCGCTCTGCACTTCGATCTTGTCGAGCATCGCCATCACGCTGTCCATCTGCCGTGAATCGTAGTTGGCGCGGCTCGAGTACCGCACCCCCAGCTCGTCCGCCTGATTCTCGTTCTCGCGGGAGAATTTCAGAAACAGGACGCCCAGTGCCTGGCTCGCCAGTCCCGCGTATTGCGCGATCCTGGAGCTCGCGATGCTGCCGACGGCGAGCCCCAGATTGGCGACCTGCTCGCGCGAGACTTCGTGAGCCGTGTGCCGCGCCGCGACATGGCCGATCTCGTGACCCATGACCGTCGCCAGCTGCGCTTCATTCGTCATGTGGGTGAGCAGGCCGCGGGTCACGTACACGAATCCCCCGGGGATCGCGAACGCGTTCACCGCGGGATCGTCCACGACGCGAAACGTCCAGGGCAAGTCGGGCCGTTCCGACGTCGCCGCGAGTTTCCTGCCGAGGTCGGTGATGTATGACTGGAGTGCCGGATCGGGATACAAGCCGATGGACTGAATGACCCCGCTGTCCGCCTGCTGCCCCATCTGAATTTCCTGCGACTCACTGACGAGCATCAGCTCGCTCTTGCCGGTGGCGGGATTCCGCACGCACGCCGCCAGCAGAACGGCCACCGCAACTGCGACGCGCGTCTTCGTGCCGCCGTTCATGGGCTCGCTAGCGGATGAACCTGCGGCGGTCGCCCTTCGGGGCTGTCTTCTTGTGCGCGTGCGCCGCGATCTGGAGCCGGCTGTGCAACGCCAGTTTTTCGAGGATGTTGTGTACGTGGCTTTTCACCGTGTACGTCGCGATGTTGAGCCGTTGCGCGATTTCCTTGTTGCTCAGACCTTCGGCGATCAGATCCGTGATCTGCTGCTCGCGCTTGGTCATCCGTACCGACGCCATCATCGGCGTGTTGCGCAGCACCGACGCCTGCTTCGCGATGTGGGAGAGCAGCGTGCCCGTCAGCGCGGCGGGAACGACGTCCCCGCCGTTGGCGACCTGCCGGATGGTGTTGACGAGATCCTCGAGCGCCGCGTCTTTCGCGATGAACCCATTGGCGCCCCGCTTGATGAAGTCAATGACGTCTTCTTCTTCCGGCTGCATGTCCATCATGATGATCCGAGAATGTGGCGCCGCTTCCTTGATGCCTTCGACCAGGCGCTGGCTGCGATTGCGCCCGAGTGCAGCGTCGACGAGCACCACGTGGGGCTTGTGTTCCTGCAGCCGCTGCAGCGCGGCCGAGGCGCCTTCGGCGGAGGCGACGACTTTGAATCCGGATTGGGAATCCAGCAGCGCGGCGAGACCATCACGCAGCAGACGATTGTCTTCGATCACAAGGATCTGGATTCGCTTGGTCATGTACGGAGCGCCCTCGTTCCGGGACGAGACGGGTGTATTAGGTTGGCCAATTTCCAAGGCATTAGTCAAGGCGGGGCCGGAAGGTTCCGCTTGCCTTTTCCGGGGTCGGGAGTGAATGGTAGGGGTCGCCCGCGCCCGAGGGGAGGGTGGGACCGTGTCCCAGATCCACTGCCACTTTTGTGGCGGCGTTATCCAGGATGCCGCGACCATCGAGTACCGTCCGCCGCGCGCCAGCGCGCAGTACGCGATGCCGCAGGCGGCACCCTGTACGTGTTCGCCCCCTGTCGTCTACGAGCACCCGCCCATGCTGGGTGGCCCCGAGGAGGATCAGACGCCGGACGGCGAGGCCGCCTGACAACAGCACGGCGCCCGGTTGGGGGCGCCGTGTGACTACAGGCTCCGTGGGTGGCTACAGCTTCACCACGTTCTGCGCCGCCGGACCTTTCTGGGCCTGCACGATTTCGAACTCCACGCGCTGGCCCTCGGCCAGCGACTTGAACCCCTCACCCTGGATCGCGGTGTGATGCACGAAGCAGTCCTTGCCGCCGTTCTCGGGCGTGATGAACCCGAAACCCTTGGCGTCGTTGAACCACTTCACGGTACCGGTGATGCGTGCCATCTGTGCGTTGCTCCCTAGCGTGTACGGTTCCGGCGGCGAGCTGCCTGGCTCTTGCGCCGCCGTTGAACGGCGGGACTCTCGTAGAAGCGCTTCTTCTTCATGTCCTGGAAGAGCCCCGCTTTGGTGATCTCGCGGCGGAATTTTTTCAAGACGACTTCCAGCCGGTCGGTCTCCTTCAGCGTGACTTCCATTGGCCCTTCCCAGAGTGAGAAGCTCGACCCAGAAAACGACGCGAGGACCGCAGGCGACACGGGTCCTCGATCAGTCCACTGGTGTCCAGCACACGGCACCATGCCGTGGCCCCTTCGCTCGCCCGAAGGATCACCAGCGCGCAAAGCGATGTCAATGGCCGAAAGGCTCCTCCGCGTGCAACTTAGTCGACCTATGCGCCCCCTCCTCATTGTGGCCGCTGTCCTCCTGACCGCGTGTCCCCATCCGCATGCGAGCAACCCGCCCCCGGTCCGGACGCCGCGTGATAGCGCGCGCGTGTCGCGGCAGCCGGTGTTGGTGCGCGACACCGCGCTCGAGCAACGCGCCGCCCGCCTCGAGCTGAAAGTGCTCGAACAGGATGCCCAGGTCGCCGAGCTGCAGAGCCGGTTGGACGACGCGCGACGCGAGGTCGTCCGGTCAATGGCCAAACTGCAATCGCTGGCGACTCGCGCCGAGGCGGCGTCGGGAATGGCGGAGGCGGAGATCGCGTTGCAGGCCTTGCGTTCGGCAAATGGGAGCAACTCGCAGCCGCCGCCGGAGTACGCCCAGGGGACGCAGCTGCTGCAGCTCTCGACGGCGGAGTTCGACCAGCAGAACTACGCCGGCGCGCTGTACCTGTCGAGCGAGGCGAAGAACGCCGCCGCCGCGGGACGGGGACGGGTCGCGAGCAACGATCGTGGCAGTGGCGCGATGCGCAAAGGCGAGACGCCGTTTGCGCTGCCGCTGCGGCTGCAAACGACCGGTCGCGCCAACGTCCGAGAAGGGCCGGGCTCTGGTTTCAAGGTGCTGTTCACCCTGGAAACCGGCGTGCCCGTCGTGGCCTACTCGTACGTAGAGCAGTGGGTGCGCGTGAAGGACGAGAGCGACCGGTCTGGCTGGATCCACCAAACGCTGCTCGACCGGCGCCCCCCGTAATCGGAGGTTTACTTCGCGGAAACTTTGGGACGCCCTGCGGCGGTGACGCGGTCACCACCGGCGCGCTTGGCCAGGTACAGCGCGGCGTCCGCCTCGGCGATCAGCTGATCGGGACTGTCGCCGTGCATCGGGAAGGCCGACACACCGAGACTCAGCGTGATGCGACCCGCCGGCAGTTTCTCCTTCGCCAGTTTCTTCCGAACCCGCTCGGCGAATTCGGTCGCGCCGTCAAGCTCCGTCTCCGGCAGCATGATGAGGAATTCCTCGCCGCCATAGCGCGCCACGAAATCCACGTCGCGGCTCGCCTCCCGCATGATGGCCGCCACCCGCTTCAACACCTCGTCACCGGCGGGATGGCCGTGCTCGTCGTTGTAGCGCTTGAACAGATCCACGTCGGCCATCACGACGGAGAAACGATGGCGCAGGCGTCGCGAGCGGCGCACCTCGTTCTCGAGGACTTCCATCACCCGGCGGCGGTTGAATAGGCCGGTCAGCGGATCAGTGGCTGAGAGCCGCTCCAGCTCCGTGCGACTGTCGCGCAGCCGTGCGACCATGTCATTGAAGACCTCGGTCAGGTATCCGACTTCGCTGCCCCCGCCCGGCGTCACGGGGAGGCCGACATCGAGGTCGCCGTTGGCGACCTTGGCGGCGGCTTGCGTGAGACGGTTGAGCGGCCGCACGACGAGCAGGCTCAGCAGGTAGGCGAGCGCGCCGACGACGGCGAGCAGCGACAACACGATGCCGAGCGTGACGTTGCGGAGGTGGGCGACCTGCTGAAACGCTTCAGCCGTGGGAATCTCGGCCACGACCACCCAGTTCAACGCGGGCACCACGCGCACGCTGCCCACGACGCGTTCGCCCGTGAAACCGCCGAACTGGATCGCGCGGCCTTCGCGAGCCAGCAGCCAGTTGACGGCATCGCGCGAATATCCCTGCCGCATCAGCTCCCGCGAGCTGCCTTTCGAGCTGACGATCACCCGGCCGGTTCGGGTCATGAGATAAATCTGGCCGGTCTCACCGGGAGCAAACCGCCGCAGGGTGTCGGCGACGGTCCGGAGGTTGACGCGCGAGGCCAGGGCGCCCAGCAGCCGCACGCCGCTGGTGCCGCGTCCAGCCCCGCGCGCCGATTCGATCGGCACCGACACGAACATCTCGGCGTGCGCGCCGGCGGAGTCCCAATACGGTGGGCCAGGCGCCCAGTCGTTTCTCGTCAGCTCCGCCGCCCAGTCCGGGGCGAGCGGCACGGGTCGCGGCTGCGCGGCGCTCGTCGCGACGACGTGGCCGTGATGGTCGAGGACGAGCAGCTCAGCGTAGTCGGGGAACCGGTCGCGCACCGAGTTGAGGTAATCGGTGACGCGCTTGAAGTAGATGCCCGAGTGCACCGGCTCGCCCTTCACGAGCGGAATGCGCTCGAGGTTCTCGGTGACTTCATACGAGCTCGAGAATACGCGCAGGTCGAGGCGGATCGCCTTGGTCCAGAGATCCACTTCGCGCAGCGCCTGCGCGCTCACCCCCAGCAGCTCCTCCGAGGCTTTCGCCTGCAGGGCGCGCTTGTTCTCGATGTACGAAATCCACACCGTCGTCAGCGACGGGAGCAACGTCGCGAGGACGGCGAACATCAGCATCTTGGTCCGGATGCTCGAGAACTGTGGAAAGCGGAGCAAAGTCAGGGCGCTGTCCCTCCGTTGGCTGCCACAAGATTCATCCGCGGCAAGTTATCGCAAGACTCTCCATCAC
Source organism: Gemmatimonadota bacterium (assembly GCA_003220955.1). Lineage (GTDB taxonomy): Bacteria > Gemmatimonadota > Gemmatimonadetes > Gemmatimonadales > GWC2-71-9 > 20CM-2-65-7. Next base: position 11,433 of record QHTW01000087.1, read on the forward strand.
GGTGATCTGGCGCATACCAGAAACCCGCCTCAGACTTGGAGTTCCCCACCCGGAGGGTCCCAATGCCAAATCGCGTAAGCCGGCGCTCGTTCTTGCAATATGGTACTGCGGTGGTTGCAGGATCGATCATCGCGCGGCCTGTGTCGACGCAGCCGGCGACGCCCCGACATGCCCTCAAATCGGACTTCGATCTCGAAGAGGTCACCATCTCACAGCTCCAGGATTCCATGCGCTCCGGCGCGCGCACCTCGCGTTCCATTTGCGCCGCCTATCTGGCGCGCATCGCCGAGCTCGATCCCAAGCTGCGCGCGGTGCTGGAAACGAATCCTGATGCACTCGCCGTCGCCGACCGCCTCGACGTCGAGCGCAAAGCGGGTCACGTGCGCGGGCCGCTGCACGGGATTCCGGTGCTCGTCAAGGACAACATCGCGACGGTCGATCGGATGATGACGACGGCCGGGTCGTTGGCGCTCGCCGGCGTGACGCCGCCCCGCGACGCGCCACTCGTCGCCCGGCTCCGCACGGCCGGTGCCGTGATCCTCGGCAAGACAAATCTGTCCGAGTGGGCGAACATCCGCTCGAACCAATCCTCCAGCGGCTGGAGCGCCCGCGGCGGGCAATGCGCGAACCCCTACGCGCTGGACCGCAACCCGTGCGGCTCGAGCTCCGGGACGGGCGCGGCAATCTCCGCCAACTTTGCGGCCGTCGGGATCGGGACAGAGACCGATGGCTCCATCGTGTGTCCTTCCGGCGCTTGCTCGCTCGTGGGCGTGAAGCCGACGGTCGGCCTGATCGACGGCGCGGGAATCATTCCGATCGCACACAGTCAGGACACGGCCGGACCGATGGCGCGCACGGTCGCCGACGCGGCCGCGCTCCTGGGTGTGCTTGCGGGGCGGGACTACAGCGCGAGCCTGGACCCGGCCGGTTTGCGCGGCGCGCGGATCGGCGTCGCCCGCAAAAAGTTCTTCGGTTACAGCCCCGAAGCGGATGCGTTGGTCGAAGCCGCGATCGCCGTGCTGAAGTCGCAGGGTGCGGTGATTGTCGATCCGGCGGACATCCCGCATGCCGGCGAGTACGACGACTCGGAGCTCATCGTGCTGCTGTACGAGCTGAAGGCCGACCTCGCCGCCTATCTCGCCACGTGGGCGCCGGGCGCGCGGGTCAAGACGCTCGCAGACGTGATCGCCTTCAACGAGGCGAATAAGGCCCAGGAGATGCCGTACTTCGGACAGGAGCTGTTCCTGCAAGCGCAGCAGAAGGGGCCGCTCACTGACCAGGTGTACCGCGACGCGCTGGCGAAGGATCAGCGTCTGTCGCGGACCGAAGGGC
>QHTW01000088.1 GCA_003220955.1 Gemmatimonadota bacterium
CCTGGGCGCGAGCTCCACGCCGGGGGCCGTGGCCGGCTATCCGAGTATCGCGGTGCCGGTGGGTTACACGTTCGGGTTACCGGTGGGGATGTCGTTCCTCGGACGGGCGAACAGCGAGTCGACGCTCTTGAAGCTCGCGTATGCGTTCGAGCAGGCCGCCAAGCCCCGGCGGGCGCCGCGGTTCTTGCCGACGGCTCAGCTTTAACGCAACGGCGCGCCGGCCGCGATCCAGCGCGCGAGGACGTCGCGCTCTGCGTCGGTGATCCCGGTCTTGTTCGCGAGCGGCATCGTCTTCGTTTCGATGGCCCGCACGCGGATGCGCTCCGCCATGCGCGCAACACTCTCCGGCGTATCGAACGTGACGCCGCCCGGCGCAGGTCCAAACGTGCGGTCGCTCTGATATTGCGAGTGACACGGCTGGCAGCGCTGCGCGATCACGGACCGCACCGCCGCAAAAGATGGCACCGAGTCGGTCGCGGTGCGAATGCGCGCAGCAGCACCTTTGGGCGTTGAAAAGAACATGGCACCGAAGAGCGTGAGCGCGGCGGGAAGCAGCGCCCAGCGGGCCGATCGGCCGCGCCCGATCATGGCGTGGCGCACGAACGCGCCCGCGACGCCGAGCAGCAACAGCACCAGCCAATTGAGCGGACTCGCATACGTCGCTGGAAAATGATTCGACAGCATGATGAGCAGCAGCGGAAACGTCATGTAGCTGTTGTGGACCGAGCGCTGCTTCGCGCGTTCGCCGAGGGTGAAGTCGGCCGGGCGACCGGCACGCGTCGCATCAAGCATCTGCCGTTGGGCGGGAAGAATACGCTCCCAGACATTCGCGACCATGATCGTGCCGAGCAGCGCTCCAACGTGCATGAAGGCGGCGCGGCCGGAGAATAGCCGGCACACCAGCACCGTGACGGCGGTCAGTAGCCCGAGTGAAACCGCGGCCGCGATCGGCGGACGGCGTGCGAGCGGCGAGCGCCAGAGACCGTCGTAGATCGGCCAGCCGAGCACAATCAGCCCGATTCCCACGGCTATCGCCGCACCGCGACTGATGCGGGAAACGTTCGGATCGAGCAGATAGGCACTGCCGAGGTAGAAGACGAGGATGAGCAGGGCGATGCCCGTGATCCAAGTCAGCATCGCTTCCCATTTGAACCAATGCAGCACGGCAGGGACTTCGCCCGGGCCCGGGCGGCGCTTCTCGACTTGATAGAAGCCACCGCTGTGCACCATCCACAGGTCGCCTTCGACGCCGGGCTTCGCGTGTTCCGGTTTGGTCAGTGCGCGGTCCAGCCAGATGAAATAGAAGGAGCTGCCGATC
>QHTW01000089.1 GCA_003220955.1 Gemmatimonadota bacterium
TAACGGGCCACGTCGTGGACAAGGCCGGCCAGCCCATCCCGCAGGCCAGCGTCGAAGTCACCGACCTCGGCACGATCGTCACGACCGCCGCCGATGGCGGGTTTCGGATCGTGCTGGCGCCCGGCCGCTACACCCTCACCGTGCGGCGCACCGGGTTCGCTCCGGCGGTGTGCGAGATCTCGGTCGGTACGGGGCAGCCCGCACTGGCAATCGTGCGCGCACCCAGCGCGTTCCGGCTCGAGCCCGTGACTGTCACCGCGACGCGGCAGCCGCTCGCTTCCCAGCTCTCACCCCTCCCGACCGCTGCGCTCGCCGGCGATGAGCTGCGACGCGCGCAAAGCGTCTCACTCGCGCACGTCGTCGCAGCGCTCCCCGGCGTCAACGCGATCACGACGGGCTTACAGATCGGGAAACCGGTGATTCGTGGCTTCTCGGGCCCGCGCGTGCTCGTGCTCGAGAACGGCAG
>QHTW01000237.1 GCA_003220955.1 Gemmatimonadota bacterium
GTCTCGAACGCCGTGCTCGACGTGAATGTCACTCTGAAGCCCGGCGCGAGCGTGAGCGTTCCGCTACTACCGCCGGCGTCGACGGTCGCTGCGCTGATCTGGCCGCGTACGGTTTCGCGGTCATCCAGCTCCTCGTGGTCCTCGACGTTCACCTCTCGGGCCACAAGGCCGGTCGGCGGGAGCTCGATCTCCGCCCGCGCCGCCCCGGTCGCCGGGAGGCCCTGCAGCGTGTTCTGTAGATCTGGGAACGTGATTTGACGGGAGAACTGGGGGGAGTTGGCGCTCGGACCGCTGCCATCGCTGCACGCTGCGAGTCCAACACCGGCGAACGCCAGCAGAACGTACAGATTGCCCATGAGCTGACTCTCCTTTCGTGTCGACATACGAGCCTCGTCTGGTTGAGTAAGCACTTTAGGAAGACCCGCATAGCGTGTGCCTGGGAGAAGTCTCGTCATCAACGAGATTTTTTCGGCTGAACATTGCGCCAAAACGAGCCACGCTGTTCCACGACGAGTCGCTGACATCGATCACAGCGGCTTGGGTCAGATGTCGCGCGCGAGAATCGGTGTGGGACCCGGTTCGCGGATTCGGACAAACGGCGCTAGCTCTAAAGCTCCTCTCGTACCGGAAGGCCGTCATGACCAGCCGCTCGCTGCTGTTCGCCGCTGCATTCCTGACTCTCAGCGTTCCGCACACCGGCAACGCCCAGGTTCCCGCGGACCTACGCGCCGCTACACGCGCTCGCAACCACGCGGTCGCGCAAGCCGACGCGACGACTTGGGACAAGCTGACGACGGACAGTTTCATTGTCGTCTTCCCATGGGGCACAATGACCAAAGCGCAGCGCTCGGCCCAGATCAAGCAGCAGAAGCCGACGACGGCGCCTCCGGTTCAACACGAGCAATTCCAAGCGGTGGGGACCGCATTCCTCCATCGCTATCAGATCGAGAACGGTTCGATCCTGGAAGTGTGGGTCAGGGACCGAGGCTCCTGGCGCGTTGCCACCGTACAAGCCACCGGGTTGGACCCGGACTCTGCGGCGGTCCACCAGGCCATCACCGCCGCGAACGCGCGCTTCATCGAGGCCTTTAAACGTGCGGACCCCGCCACACTCAGCGCGAACTACACCGACGACGCGGTCCTCATGCCGCCCAACATGCCCGCCTGGGAAGGCCGCGCCGGCATCAGCCAGGGCTTCACCAGCTTCCTGGCGCAATTCAGTCTCGTGGACGCACGACTCGATACCAAGGATGTCATCCTCAGCGGCGACTACGCGATCGAGCGTGGCACCTATACCTGGACGCTCCACCCGAAGACCGGTACCGGGGGGGGGGCCGATATCGTCGACAGCGGGAAATACTTGACGGTGTGGGAGCGGCAGGAGGGCGGGTCCTGGAAAATCATCCGCGACATCAACAACGCCGATCGGCCCGGGGCGATGTGAATCAAAAGGCCGCGGAGCGATCCGCGGCCTTTGTATTCGCAGCATCCACAACCGCTGCTTACTGCGCGCCCGTCGCCGCCGTGTTGGCCAGCTCTGTCAGGACGCCAGTGAGCTTCCGCACCTTCGCCTGATCACTCGAGCTCGCGGCATCCTGCCCGAGCGAGCTCGCCAGCTGCGAGAGCGCATCGCGCCGCGCCTGGCCCTGACTCTTCTCGGCGCGCGCAAGCTCCTGCCGCACCAGCTTCACCCGCTCGACCGACAACCCGTTCGACCGCTCGAGCTGATCGACATACGCGCGGGCGAGGACGAACGTGGCAGGCCACGTGATCTTCGGCTGGTCCTGCGTGTTGAAGTAGTCGAAGTGCACCAGCTTGGCGGCCTCGATCTCGTTGCGCGAGAGCAAACCGCTCGGCTGCAGCTCGAACACGTCGAGCCCGCGCGCGATCTCGGAGCTGTAGATGTAGCCGTTGTACCAGTACGCCGACCAGGAGCCGCCGCCTACCGGCTTCGTCCCGTCCACCGGCCCGCGGTCGAAGAACGCGATTTCCTTCGGATGCGCTGCGTCGGTCCAATCGAAGACGGAGATCCCGCCCTGATACCAGGCCTGCACCATGATGTCGCGCCCGGGGACTGGAATCAGCGAGCCGTTGTGCGCGACGCAGTTCTCATTCGCGGTCTGCGGCGCCAGCATCTTGTAATAGCTCTGGAAAGTCATGCGGCGATCCGAGACTGTGAAGATCGCGTCGGCACCCCACTGCGGCTTGTCGTAGTCGCGGCACTTCGGCTGCCCACCGCCACCCCACTCGTCGGAGAACAGCAGTTTGGTGCCGTCGTTGTTGAACGTCGCCGAGTGCCAGTAGGAGAAGTTCGAGTCGGCCACCGCGCCGATGCGCCGCGGATGCGCCGCGTCGCTGATGTCGAGGAGCATGCCGTACCCGCCGCACGCGCCCCCCGCGAGGCCGATCGCGGGATACACCGTGATGTCGTGGCATTGATTCGGTCCCGGGGCTGGGCCGGTGCGCGGCTGATTCACGCCGAACATGCGGTCGACGATGGTCTGGATATTGGTGCGCAACGCCGCGCTGTCGGCTGCAGTGGCCGCTGTGCGGCCGTTGCTCCGGGCAACGCTGTCGAGCAGCGGGTTGACGAGCCCGGGCCAGAGCACGTGTTCCATGCCGAACGCCTTGGCGGTGAAGCCGCCGTGGGTACGCGCCGAGTCCGCCACGCGCGCCGCTTCCGCCACGTCCTGCGGCATCTCGGCGTGCGTCGGCGGCGCCGTGAGCGAGTCGAAGATCCGCGCCGAGCTCACCACCGCGGCCTGCTGCGGCGCGGCGAGCGGCACCTTGATGACTTCGATCCGGAACAGCGAGCTGTTCGGGTTCGAGTCGGGCGACTGCCGCACGCAGCCGGGCAGCTCGGTGGGCGAGCGCACCGGCGCTGAGCCCGAGATGTAGACGTAGACGTTGGCCGAATCGTTGGGATCGATCACGACGGTGTGCGTGTGCGAGCCGCGACAGGTCTGCACGTTCGCGATGTATTTCGGATTGGCGACGTCGCTGAGGTCGAAGATGCGGATCCCGCGCAGCCGGTCATGGGACACCGAGTCGTGCACGCCCGCGCTGGTGCAATCGAGCCGCCCGCCCTGTCCTTCGCCCGACACGAACAGCAGGTTCCGGAACACCGACACGTCGCTCTGCGAGGCCGGGCAGTAATACCCGACCTTAAGCGCGGGGCTCGACGGCCGCGTGATGTCCCACAC
>QHTW01000238.1 GCA_003220955.1 Gemmatimonadota bacterium
CGGACCGAACTGGTGATTGATCTCGCGAGCGAGCTCACCGACTTCCTCGGCGAGCCGCGCCACGTTGGCGAGCGGCGGGAAATAGCCCGCCTCGAACTGACTCACCCACTCATCCACGCGTTGCTGCGGTTCACGGAAGCTCATGGCTGACCTCGTCGCGCCCTTTCGGGGTGAGCGATACGCCGCCGTCGATCGGCTCAGCTCCTTGATCGCGCCGCCCTATGATGTGATCGATCCGGCAGAGCGCGCGCGTTATGCGGCATTGGACCGGGACAATATCGTCCACATCATGCTCCCGGAAGCGCCGCCGGGAGCGGCCGACGACGCGCGCTACCGCGTCGCCGGGGAACAGCTGGCCGCCTGGCGCCGCGCCGCTGTGCTGCGGCGCGATCCGGAGCCCGCACTCTACGTTCTCGCGCAGGACTTCACATTGCCGACGGGCGAACGCCGGACCAGACGCGGCGTGTTCGCGGCCGTCGCCGCGGAAGGGTACGAACCGCGCCGGATTCGGCCCCACGAGCGCACCCACGCCGGACCAAAGGCCGATCGGCTGGCGCTCATGCGCGCGACGGGGACCAACATCGAATCGATCTTTTTGCTCGCGCCCGATCGCGATCGTGCGCTTGCCACGTCACTCGTAGCTGTCACTGATGACAAGCCCGATGCCACCGCGGAGCTCAACGGCGTGGGGATCCGCCTCTGGATCGTGGGTGACCCGTCCCGCCTCCCCCTTCCCCCGGCCCCGTTGTACATCGCCGACGGGCACCATCGGTACGAAACGGCGAGCGCCTACGCGCAGGAGAACCCCGCCGCCGACCGCGTGCTCGCGCTGATCGTATCAGCGCAGGATCCGGGGCTCGCGGTTCTGCCCACGCACCGCGTGATCTTCGGGCCCGGCCGCGAGTTGGAGCGCTTGTTGCCGCGCTGGAGAGAATGGTTCGATGTTCAGGCGATCACCGGCGGCCGGGACCCGTTGACGACGCTCGCCTCCGTGGGGCGAGACCGCACCGCCTGTCTCGTCGCTGATCGCTCGCGGGTTCTCGCACTGCTGCTCAAACCCGGCGGGCTTCCTGATCGACTGCCGAGTCTGGCGCAAAGCACCGCGGTTCGCGATCTCGACGTCGCGCGGATCGAATCGCTGGTCGTCAAGGAGATTCTTTCGGCCGGGACGTCGACGCCGATCATCCGCTACGTTGCCGACGGCAACGAGGCACTTGGCATGGTCCAGCGCGGTGGCGCGGCCGTGGCGGTGCTGCTCAATCCCATGAAGGTGGAACAGGTGTTTGCCGTGGCGGATGCGGGAGACGTGATGCCGCCGAAGTCCACGTACTTCGTGCCGAAGGTGCCGAGCGGCTTAGTCTTGCGGCCCGTGTCGTAAGGCCGCGATCAGCGCTTTGCAGAACTGTGGCAGGTCGGCTGGCGTCCGCGACGAAATGAGATTGCCATCGACCACGACCGCGCTGTCTTCCCAGATCACGCCCGCATTCTCCATGTCGTCTTTGATGGCACGGACACTCGTTGCGCGTTTGCCTTTCAGAATCTTCGCCGAAATAGGGACCCAGCCTGCATGACAGATGAACGCAACCGGCTTCCCTGCCTGATAGATCTCACGCGTGAGCCGTAGGACCTTGTCGGAACGCCGCAGCTGATCGGGCGCGAATCCGCCCGGAATCACGAGCGCGTCGAAATCGGCAGCGTCGACCTGTTCCACATTGGTGTCGACGGTGACGGGATAGCCGCGCTTTCCCGGATAGGTCTTCTCACCCATTCCAGCGACTGTCGTGCTGGCTCCTTCTTCCTCGAGTCGGATCTTTGGATACCTCAGCTCGAGGTCTTCGTACAAAGGGCCCGCAAAAAACAGAACGCGCATGCCTTTGAGTGTCATGCGAGGAACCTATATCTTTGGCAGTCGTGAGGCCACGCCAGCAAATTCTCGACAATCTGGACACGGTGTACCGTGAAGCGTACGAGCGAGCCAAGACGGCAAAGGATGATCGCCGTATGGCCGATCTCGACGCGGCCTATCAACGCGAACAGCTGCTGCTCGAAGTGCTGCTCGATATCCGCGACGGGCTGAGCGCTCCCGCCAAGCCAAAGCCGCCGTCCGATGCGGGAGCCAATCCGCTCGCGACCATCGATACCATCCGCCGAATCACCAAGCTCCGTTAGGAGGTACCTCGTGCGTCGTGCGTCGCGCGTCGTTGCGCTCGCGTTACTCACCGCCTGCGGTTCCACAGCCGATCTCGTGATCCAAGGTGGCCCCGTCTGGACGGGCCTCTCGACGGGCCGCGGCCGGGCGGGTGCGGTGGCCATCGCCGACGGCAAGATCCTCGCCGTGGGAGACTCTGCGGAAATCGCCCGCTACATCGGTTCCGGAACTCAGGTCGTGCATGCCGAGGGCGGCCTCATCATGCCCGGCTTTGCCGACGGCCACACGCATTTCATCAGGGGCGGCTTCCA
>QHTW01000090.1 GCA_003220955.1 Gemmatimonadota bacterium
CGCCAGTCCGGCGCCGTTCACGCAACAACCGACGTTGCCCTCGAGCTTGATGAACGTGAGCCCGGCGTTGCGCGCCGCCACTTCCTCCGGCGCCTCGGCGGACACGTCGCGCCGCGCCGCGATATCGGGGCGGCGCTCGAGCTCGTTGTCGTCGATTGCGATCTTGGCGTCGAGCGCCTGCAGGGTGCCGTCGGGCGTCGTCACGAGCGGGTTGATCTCGGCGAGCGATGCGCCGACGGCGTACACGGCGCCGTAGAGCTTCTGCATGATGTCCGCGGCGGCGCGCGCCTGCTTCACGTCGTTGTAGAGCTTGAACCCGAGCGTCAGGGCCTGGTGGGGGAGCAGTCCGTAGCGTGGATCGATGGCGAGCCGGTGAATCTTGTCCGGCGTCTTGGCGGCGACTTCCTCGATCTCGATGCCGCCTGCGGGGCTCACCATGAGGACCGGCCGCTGCGATGCGCGGTCCACGATGATGCCCACATAGCTCTCGGATGCAATCTCGGCGGCGGGCGCGATGAGCACCTTCTGGACCGTAAGTCCCTTGATAGTCATGCCCAGGATGGCGGACGCCGCCGCCTTGGCGGCGTCGGCGCCTTCCGCCAGCTTTACGCCGCCTGCCTTGCCGCGTCCGCACGCGTGCACCTGCGCTTTGACGACGACCTTGCCCCCCAGGCGCTCCGCGATGGCGCGCGCTTCCGCCGGTGTCGTCGCGACCTCGCCCGGCGGCACCGGGATCCCATGCCGCCGCAGAATATCCCGCGCCTGATACTCGTGCAGCGTTCCCGCTTCGCCGCGCAGCGCGGCGAGCCCGTCCTCGAGCTGCGCGATGACGGCGCGCTCCCCGCCGGTACGGACAAACTCGGCGGCGGCCTCGACCTTGGGTCGCATGCTGCCTATACCGAGCTCTTTGCCAGCGAGCAGGTGCTCCGCCTGGGCCAGGGTCAACCGGCGGATCGCCTCCTGGGCCGGCGTGCCGAAGGCGCGATAGACGGCCTTCACGTTCGTCAGGATCAACAGCGCCTGCGCCCCGATTTCTCGCCCCAGAATCGCGGCGACACGGTCCTTGTCGGCGACGGCATCGATTCCTTCGAGGCCGAGCTTGGGGTCGCGGTACACGGGCGGTCCCCCGCCCCCACCGGCGATCACGATGTATCCGGCGCCAACGAGATTGCGAACCATGTCGCGCTCGACGATCCCGATCGGCCTCGGACTCGGCGCCAGCCGGCGGCCATCGCGAACCGGAATCCCGCGCGCCACGAGTCGGGCCTCCCGCACCGGATCCAACTTGTGCCCGACCGGTTTCGACGGTGTGCGGAGATCGGGATCGTCGGCATGGCACAGCGTCTGCGTGATCATCGTAACCACAGACCGCTGCACGCCGGCGCGCTCGAGCGCGTTCTGAAGCGACTGCTGGATCATGTATCCCATCCAGCCGGCCGTTCCCGCCACCAGCACACCCAACGGGAGCGGCTCAACCTGGTCCGCGGCGATCTCGTTGCGCGCCAGCTCGTCGCCGACCTGTGGGCCGTTGCCATGCACGAGGACGATCTGCCAACCGGCCGCCGCGAGATCGACGATGGGAACGAGACTCGCCCGCGAGTGACGAAACTGGTTGCTGATCGTCGGCCGTTCACCGGGAGGCGCGACGGCGTTTCCTCCGAGGGCGATCACGATGGTTCCGGGTGCCGGCACGGCGGCGCAACCTAGCGGGGCCGGTGCGGCGGAGCAAGCTCGCTCATCAGCTGCCGCCACAAGCTCCCGAACGTTTCCAAGTCGCCCACGCCGAGCGCGGAATCCGCCTGCATCGCCAGCCGGCGCACGCGACTCCACCGGGCGGCAAGCGTCGTATCGGTGACGATTTGCTCTCCACCCAGCAGCGCGGCGCGGGCCGTCAGTCCGTGCCCGCTGCGTCCATCCAACGTGACGTAGACCTCGGCGACGTGCGGCGGAGGCGGGGGCGGCGGGGGGGAGGGCGGTGGCTGCGCAGCGAGGGGCTCGTACATCTGCGCCTGGACCGTCATGAGCGAGCTGCCGGCAGGCCAGACGCGGAATTGACCGGGCCGAAGCTGCGACGAGCCGACAAGCTCGCCGGGCAGGCGGTCGGGATCGGAGGCCGGAGGTCGCCACAGATGGAGCTCGGGTCCCCGTGACGTAACGGTCGCGGCACACAGGCCGATGAAGCGCTTGGGCGTGAGCAACCCCGACTCGAACGCGACCGCCATCCACAGCGTCCCTGCGGGCGCGCCCAGCAGGAAGGGCTCGCGCGGTCGCACGATCCACGTCGCCTGAATCGCCGAGTCGCCGCTGGCACGCACGAGCTGGGCGAGCGCGACCTGGAACGCGTCCGCTGGATAGGCGAGCTGCGCGCGGAGATCCGGCGGCAGGCGTTCCGCAGGCTCGACGAGCGGCGCAAAGCGGCGCGCCCAGGTGGCGGTCAGCGAGTCGTAGCCTGGTGCGAGCCCCACGAGGCCCGCGCGGAGAAATCGCACGTCGCGCTCCCGCCACGGGAGTGACCGCACCAGCGGAAAGTTGTCGTGGGACACGTAGCCCCAACTCACCCACCACAACGCTCCATTGCGCAGCGCCGGTGCCGGCGCCCCAAAACTCGCGAACGGGGCGAGGTGCGCGAGCCGCTCGGTGACGTCGCGCCGCCACACCAGGGCGCGCCCGGTCGATTCCCCGCGGATCAATCCCCACGCCTGAATCGTCCAGGCGATCGCGAAGCGGCGCCATGCGCCGACGAGAGGCACTCCGACGGAATCGCCGGACTGCACCAGCGGAGTCTCGAAGCCGGGCCCGAACAGCAGCGCGGCATTCGCCAAAGGCAAGGAGATGACACTGAGGCCGCTGTCCGTTTCCATCGCGAGACGCACCGGACCCGGTGCGTTCGTCGGCGCCACGATCCAGACGGGCCTGGCGTCAGCGCCTGAAGCGACCGGTGGGGGTCGTAACGTGACGGCGATCGGCGGCGCGCCGAGTGCGGCAGCGACGTGCGGTGGATCCCACAGCGGTATGGCCCGCGCGGCGGCTTCGCCGGATGAGAAGGCCGGCGGCGCGTCGGGATTCGCTCCAGAGCCGCACGGCGGCTGACCACGTCGGCGCTCTCTGGCCCCCCCGCCGGGCCCGATGACGCGCGAGCGACGCCCGGGATGACGAAGTAGCCGGCCGTCAGCGAGACGAGCAACGCCGCCCAGCCCGCGAGAATCAGGGTGGGCCGGTCGCGCCACGCCCATGCGAGCGAGATCACCGCCGTCACGATGGCCACCGCCGCCACGACGTCTGCGCCGGGGACGCGGACCGATAGCGCCGCCTGGTCGACTATCCCGTGCAGTCCTCCGACGATCTCCGCCGGATCGAGAATCGCTCCCCAGGCGATGACGAGGGCGAGGCATGCGAGCAACACGCCCAGGTGCATCCGCGCCTGATCGCTCGCGCGGATGCGCGCGCCGCGAATGCGCAGCGAGCCGATCACGCCGTAGAGGAGTGCGACGATACCCAGCGCGCCAACGACGAACAGCAGAGTGCGATTCTGCAGCGTCGCGAGCCACGGCATCACGCTGACATAGTAGCCGGCATCGCGCCCGAGGTTCGTCGCGTCGGTCACGCCGAAACGCGGCGGCGCGGCCGCGAGCACGGCGTGGCGCCACCAATCGCCCGTGCCCAGCGACAGGAAGGCTCCGAGGATCACGCCGAGTACGATCGTCACGCCAAGGAGCGTGCGGCGCGGAACGGCTTCGACGATCTCGAGATCGCCGAGGCGGCGGGGCATCTGGACCGAGCCGATGGCCCGGTAGACGATCAGCAAATTGCCAGTGATCCAGGCGATCGCGGTGAACAGGACGAGCGCCGAGAGCACCTGGGCGAGGGTTCGCGCCGCGATCAGCGCCTCGCCGCCGGCGAAGGTTCGATCCCAGGCGCGCTCGGCGGTCTCGACCGCGAGCCAGCGACCACCGACCAGCGCCACCACCAGCAGCCCGGCGCCGAGGAGGTACAGCGGGCGCCGGGTGTTCCGAGTCACGCCGTGACGCCGCGCGCCGCCAGCCAACCCTCGACTTCGGCGCGATACGCGTCGCGTGCCTGCGGGCTCGTCGCCTCGAAGCGCATCACCAGGACCGGCTGCGTATTCGACGCCCGCAGCAATCCCCACCCCTCGGGGAACGTGATGCGCACGCCGTCGAGCGTCGAAACGGGATACTTCTCGGCGAACTCGTCAGCCGCCTGCTGGACCACGTCGAACTTCTCGTCGTCGGGGCAATCGACGCGCAGTTCGGGCGTGGCGTAGGTCTTGGGGAGATCGGCGAGTAGCCGCGAGAGTGGCCCGCCCTCGCGGGCGACATACGCGAGCAGCCGGGCGGCGGCGAACAGCGCGTCGTCGAATCCATACCAGTCACCGCCGAAGAACATGTGCCCGCTCATTTCTCCGGCCAGCGGCGCGCCAATCTCTTTCATCTTCTGTTTGATGAAGGAATGGCCGGTCTTCCACATGACCGGCTCGAGGCCGACGCGCTTGAGCATCTGCGGCAGAACCTCCGAGCACTTCACGTCGAAGATCACCGGCTTGCCGGGACCCATCCGCCGTACCAGGTCACGGCCGAACAGCACGAGCAGCTGATCGCCGAGGACGGGCTCGCCCTTCTCATCGACCGCGCCGATGCGATCGCCGTCGCCGTCGAACGCGATGCCCAGCTCCGCCTTTTCCTTCTTCACGGCGGCCTGGAGGTCGTGCAGGTTCTCGAGCACGGTGGGGTCGGGGTGGTGATGGGGGAACGTGCCGTCAGATTCGTCGAACAGCGCCACGACGTCGGCGCCCAGCTCGCGCAGCGTCGCCACGGCCACGAGACTGGTCACGCCGTTGCCGCAGTCCACGACCACGTTGAGCCGCCGGGCAAGCGGCGCGTTGCGCTGGACGATGGCCTTCCGGTACGCGGTGAGGAGTCCGCGGTGCGCGGCCTGCGTGCCACCGGCCTTCGTGATGAGCTTGTCGTCGTTGATCAGCCGGTAGAGGACCTGGATGTCGTCGCCGAAGACCGCGTCGTGGGCCAGCACCATCTTGAAGCCATTGAACTCCGGCGGGTTGTGTGAGCCCGTCACTTGAATGCCGCCGTCCACCGGCAGCGTCTTCGTGGCAAAGTAGAGCGCGGGTGTGGGAGCCTCACCGATGTCGAGGGCGCTACCGCCCGCGGCGACGATGCCCTCCGCTATTCCCTGCGCGAGCCTGGGACCGGAAGGCCGGTTGTCTCGTCCCACCGCGACGCGGGGCGGCGTGCCCAGCCGCTCCGTTGCGAACGTGGTGTACGCTTGCCCCACGGCGCGCGCGGCCGCCGGCGTGAGTTCCTTGTCAACGAGGCCACGAATGTCGTACTGGCGGAAAATGTTGGCGGGAAGCTTCATGGCACTCCTTGTGCTCAAGGAGCTGCAGTCGTCGTACCGACGGCGTGGACGCTGTCACCCGCCGATCTCGCGAGATCGAACAGCCGGTTGGGCCAGACGCCGAACAGCAGCAGGCCCACGACGACGACGGCAACGGCGGCACGTGCCCACCGGTCGAGGCGGACATCCACGTGCGCGGCCTCGATCGGCTCCGGCTTCATATACATCGCCATGATGACGGGAAGATAGTACCCCGCCGAGACGACGCTGGTCAGCACCAGAATCGCGGCGAGGGTATTCTGACCGGCGCTCGTCGCGGCGATCAAGATGTACCACTTCCCGATGAATCCTGCGGTACCGGGAAAGCCCAGCAACGAGAGCATGCAGACGGCGAGGGCAAACGCGAGCCAGGGCCGCCGGGCAGCCAGGCCGGAGAGATCGTCGATCGTTACGTCGCTTTCCCCGGCTCGTCCCTTGGCGATCAGCACCGCGAATGCCCCGAGGGACATGAGCGTGTAGGCGACGATGTAGACCAGAAACGCGCTTGTGCCGGCGACGCCACCGGCGGTCACCGCGACCAGCACATAGCCCGCATGCGCGACGGACGAGTAAGCCAGCATACGCTTGACCGAGCGTTGCCCCAGGGCGAACAGATTGCCCCCGCTCATCGTGATGACCGCGAGCCACCACATGATCTCATGCCAGGCCGGAACAGCGGCGAACGCCTGATACATGACGCGGAACAGCGCCGCAAACGCCGCGGCCTTCACGCCGGTCGCCATGAACGCCGTGATCGGGGTGGGTGCGCCGTCGTAGACGTCGGGCGCCCACATGTGGAACGGTACGGCGGCGATCTTGAATCCAAACCCCACGATCAGCAGCGCGAGCCCCGCGAGCAACATCGCGCTTGGCCGCACGGCGCTGCTCAGCTGCGCGCCGATCAGTATGAGGTTCGTCGTGCCGGTGGCGCCGTAGACGAGGGCGATGCCGTACAGCAGGAATCCGGACGCGAACGCCCCCAGCAGGAAATACTTGAGGGCCGCTTCGGCCGAGCGAGCGCGACGCCGGTCGAACCCGCCGAGCACGTACACCGCGACCGACATCAGTTCGAGGGCGAGGAAGATCACGATCAAGTCGGCGCCGGCCGCCATCAGCATCATGCCGAGCGTGCCGAAGAGCAGCAGCACGTGGTACTCCGGGGCCAACAGCTCCTCGCGCTCGAGATAGGTGAAGGAGATCAGCACGGTGAGCGTGGCGGCGCCGACGAACACCCAGTCGGCGACCCACCGGAAGTCGTCGGCGGCGATCATCGACACGACGCCGCGGACGCCGGCGCGATTCCACCACAACCACCAGATCGCGATCGCCGTCGACACGAGCGCGAGCAGCGTGAGCCATCCTGCGATCCGCAGATCCCGGACGGTCCGATGCCGCCACGCGACGAACAGGAGCAACACGAGGGCCCATCCCGTGAGCACCAGCTCCGGCAGCAGCGACAGCAGGAGATCGCGGGGGATCGCGGGATTCAGGTTCATTGCTGCCCGCCTCCTGCTCCTGCCCCCGCCCCCGCAGGCGGTGCCTGGACCGTCCCGGGCTTGAGCTGCTCGATCAGGGCGCGAGCGGATGGCTCCATGCGGCGCAGGAGCGGCTTGGGGTAGATCCCGATCCACAGAATGCCCACCAGCAGCGGCACGAGCACCGCGATCTCTCTCGGCGTGAGATCGGTGAGGTTCTCGTTTTCATGCTGCGTCAGCGGATTGTAGATCACACGCTGCAGGGCCGTCAGCAGGTACGCGGCGGCGACAATCACACCGCTCGTCGCGAGCGCCGTGGCGAGGGGATAAGTGCGGAACGCGCCGATCAGCACCAGGAATTCGCCCACGAACCCGTTGGTCCCCGGCAGCGCGATGGACGACAGCGACACCATCGTCAGGATCGCCGCGAACAGCGGGACGACGCGGGCGATGCCGCCGTAGGCAGCGATCAGACGGCTGTGACGCCGCTCGTAGATCATGCCGACCAGGAAGAACAGCGCGCCGGTCGAGATCCCGTGATTGATCATGACCAGCAGCGCCCCCTGGACGCTCTGCAGCGTCAGCGCCCAGATCCCGAGCATCACGAACCCGAGATGCGCGACCGACGAATAGGCGATCAGCTTTTTGAAGTCGGGCTGCACCATCGCCACGAGGCCGCCGTAGATGATGCCGATCAGCGACAGGATCACGATGACGAGCTGCACCGTCTGGCTGAGGGCGACGGCCGGGAAGAACGGCAACGCGAATCGCAGGAAGCCGTACGTTCCCATCTTCAGCAGGATGCCCGCCAGGATGACGGAGCCCGCGGTGGGGGCCTCGACATGCGCGTCGGGCAGCCAGGTATGCAGCGGGAACAAGGGCACTTTGATCGCGAATGCGAGGAAGAAGGCGCCAAACAGCCACCAGGCGACGGGTCCCAGATCCTTCGCGTTGCTCAGGAGGTGCGCGTATGCGAACGAATAGACGCCGGTGGCGCGTCCCGCGTGCACGTACAGGACGATGATCGCCACGAGCATGAGGAGCGATCCCAAGAACGTGTAGATGAAGAACTTGATCGCCGCGTACAGCCGGTTGTCTCCGCCCCAGACCCCGATGATGAAGTACATCGGGATGAGCATCACTTCCCACATCACATAGAAGAGGAAGAGGTCGAGCGAGACGA
Source organism: Gemmatimonadota bacterium (assembly GCA_003220955.1). Taxonomy (GTDB): domain Bacteria; phylum Gemmatimonadota; class Gemmatimonadetes; order Gemmatimonadales; family GWC2-71-9; genus 20CM-2-65-7. The sequence goes on from QHTW01000090.1 coordinate 8,068, forward strand.
AGACGCCGATCATGCCCGTCGTCAGCACGAGCAGCAGCGCGTAGAACCCGCCCTCGCGCTTGGTGATGTAGCTCCAGCTCCCGAGGATCGACAGCGGCATGAGGAACGTGGTGAGGAGCACGAGGAACAGCGAGATGCCGTCCACGCCGACCGTATAGTGAATGCCCCACGCCGCGATCCAGGCGTGATCCACGATGAACTGCATGCCGCCATCGGGCACGAACGTCCACCACAGCGGCACCGAGATCGCGAACTCGATCACGCTCGCCGCGAGGGCCACATACTTGGCGAGCCGGGCGGGAAGGAGCAGCACGACCACGCCGGTGATGAGCGGCCACGCGAGCAGCGCGGTAAGCACCCAGCGCGCGTACATCAGCCCATCGCCCGCCAGAGGATCAGCAACACGCCGACCACGAATACGGCGACATACGTCCCAACCTGACCCGATTGGATCCAGCGGTTGGCCCAGCCCAGCGCGCGTGCACCGCGCGCCGCGCCGTTGACCGCGGCGCCATCGATCACACGCTGATCGATCTCCTGCCACAGCACCACGCGGGAGAACCATACGAGGGGCCGGACGATCAGCGCGTCATAGATCTCGTCGACGTACCACTTGTTGCGCAGGATGCGCGCGAGGCCCCGCTCCTCGGGAGCGTTGCGCGCCGGCACGAGCCGTTCCGGCTTGAGCAACTGCCACGCGCCCACGATTCCGATGACCGCCACCGCGACCGCGACTCCCACGAGCATCCACTCCGTCCCGCTGGCGAGCGGGGCTTCGGGGCGCAGTGCCGCGCCTGGCTGCGTGACCGGCTCGAGCCAGTGGTGCAGCCATTCGCCGCCATGATAGAGCTCAGGCACGTTCAGCAGGCCGCCGGCGGCGGACAGCACACCGAGCACGACCAGCGGGCCCGTGAGAATCCACGGCGCCTCGTGCAGATGCGTCTGCTCCCGTTCTCCGGTGCGGTTCGGCCCGTGGAAGGTGTAGATCATGAGCCGGGTCATGTAGAACGCGGTCAGCAACGCCGCCACGAGGCTCAGGCCCCAGAACACGAGCCAGATCGGCTCCACCGAGCCACGCGCGAACGCAGCGGTGAGGATCTCGTCCTTGGAGAAGAATCCCGAGAAGGGAGGAATCCCCGCGATCGCGAGCGTCGCGATCCACATCAACGCCGTCGTCCACGGCATGTAGCGCGCGAGGCCGCCCATGTTGCGCATGTCCTGCGCGTCTTCATGGGAGTGGGTGTGATGGTAGGCGCGATGCAGCGCGAAGATGACGCTGCCCGAGCCGAGGAACAACAGCGCCTTGAAGCACGCATGGGTCACGAGGTGGAACATGCCGGCGGTCATGGCGCCGGTGCCGACGGCGAGGAACATGTAGCCGAGCTGCGAGATCGTGGAATACGCGAGGACCTTCTTGATGTCCCACTGCTGGAGCGCGATCGTCGCGGCGAACAGCGCGGTGAGCGCGCCCACGCCCGCGACGACGGCGCTCGAGACCGGCGCCAGCGCGAACAGCAGGTTGCAGCGCGCCACGAGATACACGCCGGCGGTCACCATGGTCGCCGCGTGGATGAGCGCCGAGACGGGCGTCGGACCGGCCATGGCGTCCGGCAACCACGTGTACAAGGGGATTTGTGCCGATTTGCCGGTGCAGCCAAGGAAGAGGAACAGCGTAATCACCGTGATCGCCGTGCCGCCGGCGGTCAGGGCTGTTGGCGCGTGCGCGAAAACAGTATCGAAGTCCAGCGAACCCGTCGACCAGAAGATCATGAACATCGCCACCATGAACCCGAAGTCTCCGATCCGGTTCATGATGAAGGCCTTGCGGCCTGCGTTCGCGTTTACCTCTTCGGTGAACCAAAACCCGATGAGCAGGTAGCTGCACAGCCCCACGCCTTCCCACCCGACGAACATGACCGGGAAGCTCGCGCCCAGCACGAGGACCAGCATGAAGAAGACGAACAGGTTGAGATACGCGAAGTAGCGCGCATACCCCGGATCGTCCTTCATATAACCGATGCTGAACAGATGGATCAGCGACCCGACGCCTGTCACCACGAGGAGCATGACGAGCGACAGCTGATCGACCTGCAATGCGAAGTCCACCTGCAGCGTGCCGACGGGAATCCACGACCAATACCGGAACACGACCGGTGCCTCGGTGGGAGCGTGCAGCCCCGTGAAGGCGCTGAACACGGCAATCGCGACGCCGAACGCCGCGAGCAACACGCCGGCCCCGATGGTCGACACGAGCGTCTTGGCCGTCGGCCGGGCCAGCGCCAGCGTGCCGTTCAGCACGAAGCCGAGCAGCGCTAGCGCGGGCGCGAGCCAGATCAGGTCGACGGTGGTGCCGGTCATCCGTCTTTGAGGAGATTCATGTTCTGCAGGCTGACCGACTGCTTGTGGCGGTAGACGGCGAGAATGATGGCCAGGCCCACCGCCGCTTCAGCGGCCGCCACGGCCATGACGAAGAACACGAACACTTGCCCGCCCAGCCCCAGGCTCTGCGCCAGCGCCACGAACGTGAGGTTCACGGCGTTGAGCATGAGCTCGACGCACATGAAGATCACGATCGCGTTGCGGCGCAGCAGCACGCCGGCGACGCCGAGTGTGAAGAGGACCGCCGAAATCGCGAGGGCGGGGCTGAGGAGCATCAGAGCTTGCGCTTGGCCAGCACGACGGCCCCGACGATGGCGGCGAGCAACAAGACGCTCGCGATCTCGAACGGCACGAGGTAGGTGTCGAACAACGGCGTGGCGACAGAGCCCACCATCCCGCGCTGCTGCTGGAGGGTCGCGACGGTCCCCGGGGGCAGCTGAATCCCGGCCGGGAGGGGCGCCTCGCCGAGCGGACGCAGCAGCAGCAGGAGCGCGCCCGCCAGGACCGTCGCTCCGAGCAGGCCCAGCGGACCCTTGATGTCCGTCGGTCCCGGGCGGCCCAGGTTGAGGAGCATGATGACGAACAGGAACAGCACCATGATCGCGCCCGCGTAGACCAGCACCTGGAGCACCGCGATGAACTGCGCGTCGAGCAGCACGAACAGCGCGGCGAGCGCGAACAGCGTCACGACCAGCCACAACGCGCTCGCGATGGGATTCTTGCGGGTAATGCACAGGAGTCCACTCCCCATGGCGATAACCCCGAAGATCCAGAAGACGGTGAGCGTCAAAGAGGCGCCCTATTCCCCTTTCGGGTCCGACGGATCCCAGAGCGTGGAAACGGGGTGCGTCTGCGCGCTGAGTCGCTCGAGATCGTACACGAACCGGTCGCGCGAGTACTCGGAGTTCTCGTAGTGCACGCCGACATGAATCGCTTCTTCGGGGCACACCTCCTGGCAGTAGCCGCAGAAGATGCAGCGGAACTCGTCGATCTCGTAAATCAGCGGATAGCGATTCCCCTCTTCGTCTTCACCGGGCACGAGCTTGATGCAATTCGCCGGGCAGATCTGCGGGCAGAGCCCGCACGCGACGCATTTGGCACGCCCCTGCTCGTCCGTGAGCATGCGATGCGTGCCGCGCCAGCGCGAGGAGAGCGTCCAGTCCTTCGAGGATTTTTCCTCGGGGTACTGCATCGTGACTTTGGGGCGCAGGAGATGGCTGAACGTCAGCGCCATGCCCTTGAGCGTGGCCCGCAGATACGACGTTTGCTTGATGGGCCGCTTCATCACTTTCACGCCGATGGGCATTACGCGGCCTCCTGCGGCACGGATCCGGAGACGATGCGGCCGCGGTCAAGCCACCACGCGAGCACGATCAGCAGCACGACATTGAGGCCCCCGAGAACCCAGGCCATGCCGGGACCATAGTCCCAGCCGAGCCGGATCCGGACGAACCAGATCGCCACCGCCAGCAGCGTGATATACAGCAGGGCCAGCGGGAGCAGCACCTTCCAGCCGAGCGCCATCAGTTGATCGTAGCGGAACCGCGGCAGCGTCCACCGGACCCAGATGTAGGTGAAAAGGAAGACGAACGTCTTGAGGCCGAAGACGGCCAGCGTGGCCAGCGTCTTCACGACACTCGGATCGCCGGTCGAATCCCAACTGGTAAAGGGGATGTCCCACCCCCCAAAGAACAGCGTCGCCATCAAACATCGAGAACTTCATCGAGCTGTATTCGGTGTGGTAGCCGGCGATCAGCTCGCCCTCGGCTTCGGGCAGATCGAAGGGCAGCCGGTTCGTCTCGGCGAGCGCGCTGATGAAGAAAATGACGAACGCGAGCGTCAACGGAATCACAAACCACAATGCCTGCTGTTGCTGCGCGATCACCTGCGACAGCGTGACGTTGCCGGCAAGCAGGATCACCGCGACGGTGCTCATCCCGAGCGCGATTTCGTACGAGATCATCTGCGCTGACGCGCGGAGGCCGCCCAGCAGCGCGTACTTGTTGTTGGACGACCAGCCGGCCAGCACGATACCGTACACGCCGAGCGAGCTGATCGCGAGGATGTAGAGAAAGCCGACCGGCAAATCGGCGACCACCATCGGCACGAGGCCCCAGCGCGTGGGCAGCGGTGCCGCGAACGGAATCACCCCGAACGTCAGCAGCGCGGGCACGAACGACACGAGCGGCGCGAGCGTGAAGAGCGTCTTGTCCGCCATCGCGGGAGACGTCTCTTCCTTGAGGAAATTCTTCAGCCCATCGGCCGCCGGTTGCAAAATCCCTTGCGGGCCCACGCGATTCGGTCCCAGCCGGTCCTGCATCCACGCGCACACGCGGCGCTCGAGCAGTGTGAGCAGCGCCACTCCGACCATGATCAGGTTGAAGACCACGAAGACTTTGATGGCGGAGGACACGAGGAAGAACGTCATCGCTGCGCCTCCGCCGGCCCCATCGCGGCGGCGAGCTGCCCCAGCACCCAGGCAGCGGGCTGCGCCATGCCCGGCGCCGGCTTGGCCTGGTAATACCGCTGCGTCCGTCCGTCGCGGTTCGTGAACGTGCCCTCTTCTTCCGCCACGTTGGCGATCGGCAAGATCACGTCGGCACGTCGGCACGCCGCATTCTCGCCCAGTACCGTACCGAGATAGATCAGCGCGCCATTGGTGTCGACCGCGCAATCAGGATCGTCGAGCACCAGTACCACGGCGGCGGTCTTCGCTGCGGCGAGTGCCGGGGCGTAGTCGCGCGTGTAGCCGAGATTCTCCGCGCCCTTGGCGTTCGGGGCGCGCTCGGCGCGGAGCGCCAGATCCGGCACGCCGGCGAGTGGCGCGTCTTCGCCCATGACCACCTGGAACGCCCCGGTCCAGGTGAAGCCGGTGAACACACGCTTGGCGAGGGCGAGTGCCTCGGAAGACGCCCCGGGGGAGACGAGTGCGACCGCCGTCCGACCTTCCGTCCCGCGGAGAATCGCCGTGACGCGGTCGAGCGCTTCATCCCAGTCGGTTGCCTTCAACTCGGCACCGGCCCGCACGAGTGGCGCCTCGATGCGGTCGCCACGGTTCATCCACTTGTAATGCATCCGGCCATGATCGCAGATGAAGTAGCGATTCACTTCGAGGTTGGGTCGCGGCCGCACGCGCACGACCACCTCGTCCCGCGTGTCGAGCGTGATGTTGCAGCCCTGCGAGCAGCCGGTACAGATCGACGCCGTCTTGTCGAGCTCCCAGGCCCGGGCCTTGTGCAGGAAATCCTTGGAGAGCAGCGAGCCGACGGGACAGAGATCGACGACGTTGCCGGCCCACGGATGGTCGAGCCGCGCCTCGGGGTGGATGCCGATGAAGGCGCGGTCGCCGCGCTCGGACACATTCAACACCGGCTCTTGAGCCACGTCCTCCATGAAGCGGACGCAGCGCGTGCACAGGATGCAGCGGTTGGGCACGTACAGGACGTCGGGCCCGAAGTCCTCGACGGGATTGAACCGCTTGGCGAACTCGGCGTAGCGGGTCCGCGCCTGGCCTTCCTGGAACACGAAGTCCTGCAGCTCGCACTCGCCCGCCTGATCGCAGATAGGACAGTCGAGGGGATGGTTGATGAGCAGGAACTCGAGCACGCCCTGGCGCGCGTCTTTCGCCGCCGGGGCTTGTGTCTTGACGACCATCCCTTCGGTCACCGTCGTCGCGCACGCGATCTGCAGCTTCGGCGCCTTCTCGATCTCGACGAGGCACATGCGGCACACACCGGCGACCGGCAGCCCGGGGTGATAGCAGTAGTGCGGCACGAGCACGCCGGCCTGCTTCGCCGCCTCGATGACGAGCGTGCCTGGCGGTACGCTGACCGGCGCGCCGTCGATCGTCAGGTTTATCAGGCCATCAGCCATCTGCCGTCTGCCTCAGCTCACCATTACAGGTTGGCGCTTGCCTGCGAGATAGGCTTCGAATTCGCCTCTGAATTTCTTAATCCCGCTCACGATGGGAGCGGCGCACGAGTCCGACAACACGCAAATCGTCTTACCGGTCATGTTCTCGGAGAGGTCGAGGAGTAAGTCGAGGTCTTTGGTCTTACCCTGCCCTGCCAGGATCCGCTCCATGATCTTGGTCGTCCACGCGGTGCCCTCGCGGCACTGCGTGCACTGCGCGCACGACTCGTGCGCGTAGAAGCGTGCGAGGCGCATGATCTGGTAAACCATGTCCGCGGAGTCATCGAACACGATGACCCCGCCCGAGCCGAGCATCGAGCCGCTGGCGACGACGCCTTCGTAATCGAGCAGACAGGCTTCGGTCTCTTCGCGCGTCAGGATCGGCACCGACGAGCCGCCGGGGATGCACGCTTTGAGCGTGCGGCCCGCGGGCGGCCCACCACACATGTCGTAGAGCAGATCCTTCAGCGGGAAACCCAGCGTCACTTCGTAGTTGCCCGGCCGCTGCACGTGCCCGCACACGGAGAAGAGCTTCGTGCCGGTGCTCTTGGGATTCGACAGGCAGAGCCCCTTGTACCAGGCGGCGCCGCGGGTGAGGATGTGCGGCACGGCGGCGAGCGTCTCGACGTTGTTGATCGTCGTCGGCATCCCGAACAACCCGGCGGCCGCCGGGAACGGCGGTTTGATCCGCGGGTTGCCGCGCTTGCCTTCGATCGAATTCATCAGCGCGGTCTCTTCGCCGCAGATATACGCGCCGGCGCCGCGATGCAGATAGACCTTGATGGTGCCGAACACGCCGGCCGCATTGGCTTCGGCGAGCGCCCGTTCCATGATCGTCCACGGCTCGGTGAACTCGCCGCGGATGTAGATGTAGGCGACTTCGGCGCGGATCGCGTGCGCGGCGATCGCCGTGCCCTCGAGCAGCGCGTGCGGCGTCCACCGCATGATCTCCCGGTCCTTGAACGTCCCCGGTTCTGATTCATCGGCATTGACGCACAGATAGTGCGGACGCTTTTTCTCCTTCGGCATGAACGACCACTTGAGTCCGGTCGGAAACCCGGCGCCGCCCCTGCCCCGCAGTCCCGACTCCTTCACGACGTCGGTGACGGCGACGGGGTCCATCTTGAGCGCCTGCGCGAGCGCTTCGTAGCCGCCGCGCTTGGTCCATCCCTTGAGCGTGCGTGCGTCCGCGTCTCCGAAATGCTGGGAGAGGACGACGGTCTCTTTGGGATGCGACTTATGAGGGAAGCCCATCAGCGGTATTTCTTCACGATCTCCGGGACCTTCTCCGGCGTCACGTTCTCCAGGAAATCGTCGTTCACGAGAATCGGGGTGGCGAAGCCGCAGGCGCCCAAGCATTCCACCTCGACAATCGTCCACTTGCCGTCGGGGCTCGTGGCCCCGGCGTCCTCCGCACCGGTCTGTTCCAGGAGCGCCTTCATCACCGCCTCGGCGCCGCAGATGTTGCACGGCGAGGTCGTGCACACCTGGACGAAGTTTTTCCCCACCGGATGCTGATGGTACATCGTGTAGAACGTGACGACGCCCTTCACATACGCCGGCGTCAGACCCAGCACCTCGGCGACCTCCGCCATGATCCGGTCCGAGATCCAGCCCGCTGCGCGATCCAGAGCGTCGGTAAGAGCGCCGCCTGCTTCGTGGGATACCGTTGCAGCACGGTCTGCAGCTCCTCCATGACCTTGCCTACGAACACGGGCTGATAGTCTTCGCCGTGGCTCACGCTCTGCGTCATCGATCGACCTCGCCCATGACGATATCGACGGACGCATTGATCGCGATGAGATCTGAGAGCAGGTGGCCCTCGGCCATCTTCGGCAAGGCGGAGAGATTGATGAACGAGGGCGGCCGGATGCGCCAGCGCACGGGCTTCGCCGTGCCGTCGGACACGAGATAGGTGCCGAGCTCGCCTTTCGGGTTCTCGATCCCCACGTAGGCCTCGCCGACCGGCGCCTTGACGCCTTCCATCACCTGTTTGAAATGGAAGATCATCGCTTCCATATCGCTCATCGCGCGCGTCTTCGACGGCAGGATGACGCGTGGATCGTCGACGTTGATCGGTCCGTCAGGCAAGCGATCGACCGCCTGCTCGAGTATGCGATTCGACTGATGGCACTCCTCGGTCGCCATGCTCCCCGACGACGACGTCGAAGTCGTAGGTCTCGTAGCCGAGGTAGGGTTTGTCCTTGCGCATGTCATAGGGCACGCCGCTGGCGCGCAGCATAGGACCCGAGAGGGAGTGATTGATCGCCTCCGCGGCCGTCAGCGTCCCCACCCCCTGCGTCCGACCGGCCCATACCGCGTTGCGGGTGAGCACGCGATCGATCTCCGCCAGCGTCTTCGGGAACGTGCGCGTGAATTCCCGCAGCTTCTCGACGAAGCGGTCCGGAACGTCGGCCATCAGGCCGCCGACGCGGGTGAGACTCGTCGTCAGGCGCGCGCCGGTCCACATCTCCTGGAGATCGTAGATCCGTTCGCGCTCCTGGAAGGCCCAGAGGAAGGGCGTGAACGCGCCAAGATCGATCGAGGTCGTGCCCAGCCACACCATGTGCGAGATGATGCGGCTCATTTCGCAGGCGATCACCCGCAGCACGGTGCACCGCGGC
>QHTW01000091.1 GCA_003220955.1 Gemmatimonadota bacterium
AGCGGCGCGTCCTTCGGCGCAAATTCGACTTCGCGCGATGCTGTGAGGATCAGGAGGCCTCGGGAGGTGTGGAGAGCCGGACGGCCGCGACGCCCCACGCCGCGAGATCGACCGGCGTCCGGCCGTCGCCGCCGACCGCAATCGGATCGCCGTTTTGTTCGACGAGCGTGGTGCGGCGCGCGAGCTTGAAGGGGTATGCGGCGGGCCAGACGCCCACGGTGCGCGCCTGCCCGCCGATGTCGAGCAATTTCACGATGACGCCGTCGCCGTCGTCGGCGGGCTTTGCTCCCGCAATCATCACGTTCTTGTCCGCGTAGAACAACGCGCGATCCTTCGCGAGGAGTGGACCGGGCGTCTGATTGCGGTACGACGGACTTACGTAGAGCGGGTCGCACGCTGCCCACCCGCGGCGCACCGGCTCGGCTACATCGCCGGGGGCGAGCAACGAAATCCGGAAGCGGAAGGTCACCGATCCACCCTGAGATGCCGCGTAGTTCGTGTGCCAATAGTTGTTCATCGCATAGGCGAACAGCGTCCCATCGGGGACGATACTGCGCCGCCACGCGCCACGGAACAGATCGTTGAGCGTGAAGAGCGGCGAGTCCGGCCCGCTCCAGAGAATGCCGTCGGTGCCTTCGTGCAGCCAAACCCAGTGCGTGTGGCAGTACCAATCCCGGCAGCTACCGGGCTGCTGATCGCCATCCACGGTCATCCGCCCGAGGGAAACCTCGACTTCCACGGTGGGCTTGGTGAATGCGAACGGGAAGGCGACGTAGAGCGCCTCTTTTGCGAGCGTCGCCGTCTTCGTGATCCGATTCTCGATGTCGACCCACGGCAGCTCGTCGTAGAGCGTGACGATCGAGGTGATCGCCGGAAAGCCTTCCAGCACGCGATCCACGACGAGGCGGACGCCAATCCCGGGGAGCCGTTCGCGACGACACCGCGCGAACTTGGTCTGGGTGAGGTCGAGTTGCGGCGGATTCTTGAGGTCGTCGCGGTCGCCCGAGGTCCACAGCGCGCTGTGCTCGCCGCCACGGGCGTAGACCAGCTGATTCAACCCCGACCACGCCGTGGTCTTCACGCGCTCCTTGCCGTCCGGACCCGTGAGTGAGCGGATCGCACCGGTCGCTTGATCGATCTGCACCGCGAATCCTCCGGCTTTGGCATCGAGCGCGTCGCCATCCGCGGTTGGGGGCCGGGGTGCGCCGTCGGCTTCGCTCAAGGCGAGATAGCCGAGCGGCGGCACCTCGCGGAACAGGACCAACGCGTCGCCGTCGTCGAGATCCACCGACGCCAGCTCGCGCCCCTCGTTCGAGAGCCGCTTGCCTGCGCCGCCTTCCACGCGCGCCACGTCCGTGCGTTCCCACGTTCCCGCATTGAACACGAGGCGGCCGCGCCCCGGCTGCGACGCGCGCCCCAACCGGAGCAGCGCATCGCTCAGCAGATCGCGCGCGGCAGCCGCCCCGGCGTCGATGAAGCGCCGTTTGTACTCCCATTGCGCCACGGTCTGGCGTGATGTGGGGGCCGCGATGCTCTCGTCCGCGCCCCAGGTGTGCTCGCCGAACAGCAGCAGGTCGCGCCACATGGCGGCTCGGGCGTCGGCGCGGTCACGGCGCCGTTGGACGGCGTCAGCGTCGCGCGGCTCAGTCCGGTCATCCCACAGCGCGACAATCTCCGCCGCACGGGCCGCGAGCTGCGCCGACCGGAACGCCGCGAGGTGGGCGGCGGTCGAGGCCGCGCCGTCTTCCCAGTACAGACCGGTGTCGCCCCGGCGCACCGGAATCTTCGTCCCGTAACGGCGCTCGATGTCGCGGAAGAAGTCCTCAGCGCGGCCCGCCACGATCCGCGGCCACGTGAAGCGGCGGCCGAATTCCTGCACGTTGGCCACGACCGCTTCCTTCATGAGCGCATTGTCGTGCCAGTCCGCGCCGTACAGCAGCGCGCTATCATAGGGCCAATTCTGCGCCAGAAACGCGGGCTGATTGAGGAGCCAGTCGGAAAGACGATGGCCCATTTCGTCCGGGCCGACGTCGAAGCCGAAACGCGTCCCATCCCCATAGTGATGCGCGCGCCAGTGCAGCACGCGGCTGCCGTCGGGCCCTTCCCAGTAGTAGAGCTGCGGGTACAGCGTGCCCTCGGTTCCCGTCCCCCCCGTCCCCCCCGTCCCCGACGGCAGCAGCGGCGCGGCACGCTCGGGGTTGGGGCCGCTCGCCAGATACTTCACGCCGCTCGCCGCGAGCAGCATCGGGAAGGTCAACGACTGTCCGGGGACGTCCGTGATCTGCGCCGAGACGAAGGGCAAGCCGCGCTCGCGCGCGAGTTTGCCCGCGGGCCAGACGAGTCGCGCGAACGTCTCGTGATCGAGAATTCCGGTGAGCATGTTCGCGAACAGCGCCTGCCAGCCGATCTTGCCGTCGCGGATCGCCTGCACCAGCGCGTCGCCTGCCTCGGGTGAGCGGTTCTCCAGGTACGATAGCACCTGCAGCGCGCACTCGGCCGTGAAGTGGAAGTCGCGGTGCGTCGTGGTCCACGCGAGCGCCGCATCGAGATTCTTGCGATGAATCTCGAGCGCGTGCTCCTGCAGGTCGGTGTAGCCGACGTCGGTGTGAATCGAAGCGAGCCAGTACAGCGTCCAGCGCTTCGCGGGCGTGATGCGCAGCCGCCGCCGCGCGACGCGATCGCGTCCCACTTCGACGTCGATTTGAAAATCGGACGGCTCCGAGAGCGGCACCCACACCTCGCCGCGCAACGCGGGTCCCTGTGCCGCCGGCAACAGGCCCGCGGTGCCAACCAGGGCGCCGCGCCGGTCCGTCACGCGCGCGCGGGCGGCCGGGGCGCTCAGGCCCGAGATGGTGATGCGCACGAGATTCTTGCGACCCTCGGGCTGCTGAAAGAGCGCGGTGGAGCGAACTTCGATGACTGGTTGCTGCGCCGGGCGACGCCGGAGCGCCGTCCATCCCGCGAGCGAAGAGAGGACGCCGAGAAAAGTGCGACGGTCGGAAGGCAGCATGATTCCTATAAGTTAGCGCTGCTTGACTGTGCAGGTCCCCTATGTACGTTTCGCCGACTTCGAGCGTAGACCTCGTACCTCAACAGGAGCTAGCATGAAGCGCATCGCATTGGCCGTGGCGGTCGTCGTCATGGCAGGCGCCTGCAAGAAGGCGCAGAACAGCAACACCGGCGCCGAGACGCGTCCCGATTCAATGAAAATGGCCGCGGATTCGATGAAGATGGCGCCGGCTGACACGACGCATCGTATGGCGGCCGACACCGCGAAGGCCCACATGGCGCCCGCGCCGCCGCCGGCGCACACGCCGCCGCCCGCGCCAGCGCGCAGGCCGACGCGGCGTCCGTAGCGACACGCTGTTGTCGAGGGATCAAGCCCGGGCATCGCCCGGGCTTTTTGTTTCCGCCACCGTGCGCTTGATCGCCGTGCGCGTGTCAAACGGCGGCGTCCAACCCAGGTCCGTCCGGATTCGTTCGATGGAATACGGATTCTCTCCCAGAATAAACGACATCGCCGCATTGCCCAGCGCCGTGTAGCGGCCCGGCAGCAAGAGACGCATCAGGAGGCTCCACCCAAAAACGCCGGCTCGGATGACCGCCACGGGAACGGGTATGCGCAGCGGCCGCACCCCCAGCATCTCGGCGAACGTCTCGAAGAACTCGCGCTGCGTGATGAGCGGTGACGCATCGCGCGTGACGTTGTACGCCCGAAACCCCGGTCTGGCGGGTGCGTCGAGCGCGGCCACAATCGCCGAGGCCACGTTCCCGGCGTACACGCACGACAGATGATTCGTTCCCGGTCCGATCCGCGGCAGAAACCGCCGCTTGAGATTTCCGATCAACCGCCGAGTGAACAGCAGATCGCGCTCCCCGTAAATGACGTTGGGACGGATCGCAATCACGGGCAGTCCGTCTCGAGCCGCTTCCTGTTGCACCAGCTGCTCTGTTGCGCGTTTACTGCGCGCGTAGAAATCGCTGGCGGGGAGGGGTTGAAAGGGATAGTCCTCGGTGACGCCCCGCGCGCCAGCCCGATACACGGCCGTGCGGCCGTAGACCGCGACCGTCGAGACGTGAATGAGGCGTGCGCCGCTGCGGCGTGCGGCCTCGATGGCGAGCCGCGTCCCTCCGACGTTGACGCGCGTGTATTCCTCGAGCGAATCGTGCGAGGCAACCAGGGCGGCAGCGTGAACGATCGCGCGGACGCCTTTCGCGGCGCGTTCCCACGAGATGGCGTCAGTGACGTCGCCCACTACCGCCTCGGCTCCGAATGACTCGACGACGGCGCGGGAATGCTCGCGCACCAGAGCCCTGACGGGCGTCCGCTCGCCCCGGGCGCGCAAGGCGTCGAGCACATGGGTGCCGACGAGTCCGGCCGCGCCCGTGACGAGTACGGTCACGCGGGAGCGACGTAGGGGGCGTCGAAGGGCAGGGCGACGACGCGCGCCTCGCGCCCCGCCGCGCGCACCGTCGCGCCGATCGGCACTTCCCGGCGCAGGATCGCGAGGCCGATCCACCGGCCGAGTACGGACCCGCCGCCATCGGGCAGCCAGGCGATACTCGTCACACGACCCACGTCCTGCTCATCGTGCGTGACGACGCTCCAGCCGCTCGCGGGCGCCGCCGGAGGATCGGATTCGAACAGCAGCCCGCGCAACTGCCGGTTGGCGTGCCCGCGAAAGTGGAGCCGGCTTACCGTCTCCTGGCCCGTGTAGCAGCCTTTGGTATACGACACGCCGCCGATTTCGTCGAAGCGCACTTCCTGGGGAAGCGTTTTTTCGTCGACTTCCGACGCGAGTCGCGGCCAGCCCGCGAGCATGCGGGCCAGCTCGAGCGCATCGGCATTCGTGGAGTAGGCGCCGGCCTCGATCAACCGCGTTCGCACCGGTTCGGTGTGCGCAGCGGCGACGGTGACCTGAAAGACGAACGGCGCGACGTCACTCGTGCGCGCTACCTCGAAGGCCACGTCGCCGGCCGAGTTCTCCATGACGCGATTCGCGGCGTGCGGGACGGGCAGGCCCGCCGCTCCCATGACCGCGACGGCGTGGGCTCCGGCCAGCCGCAGCACGGTCGTGTCGGCCGTGCGATCGGCGGACCGCGCGAGCCGGGGCGGCACGGAGCGCTGCAGGATGGCCAGCGCGCGCTCGCGCCCTTCGGCCGGAACGGTGTACCGCACGCGCGATCCGAGTCGCGCCGCCCAGCCGTCCACGACGATCATCCCTTTGGGGGTGAGCAACGCACCGTAGACGAACGCGCCGTCCCCCGGCTTCTCGAGATCGTTCGTCAGCAGGCCCTGGAAGCAGGTGATTGCGCCTTCGGCTGAGCCGGTGAGATCGATGACCCCCACGTCGGCGGCTGCCACGACGGCGCCGGCACGCAGGCGATCGACAATCTCGGCCGGCACGGCGTCTTGCTCGAGGCGGGTAACGGTCGCAGGCGGAGCAGTGGGAAAGGCGTCGCTCATAAGCCGGCAAATTCGCTCGCGCGGTGACCGTCGAGCGACTCCCAAACCAGCGCGGCCCCGCGTCCCTGGAGCGTCGGGGATGGATGACTGGTCGTCAGCATCACGCACGGCATCCCGGCAGAACGCGCGGCCTCGAGCCCATGCAGAGAATCTTCGATAACGACGCACCGGTCGCGAGCGATCGGCCGGCGCTGATTCAGCGCGTCGTGCGCGGCGAGGTACGCCGCGGGATCGGGTTTGCTGCGGGGGACGTCATTGGCCGCGATGATGGTCTCGAAATCCCCGGCGAGCCCGGTGCGGCTCAAGACCGCGTCGATCTCACGCCGCAACGCGCCCGACACGATCGCCAGGCGGAACTGTCGGCCAGCGTCGCGCACGAACTCCGGTGCGCCGGCGACCAGCCGTAACGACGTGGAGACGAGCTCCAAGTAGAGTTTGGACTTTTTCTCCACAAGATGTTTCAGCACCTCGGTGGTCAGGGTCCGCTGCGCCCGGCGATAGGCTTCGACGAAGCCGGTGCGATCGTCGAGTCCAAGGTAATGGGCGTAGTACTGCTCGCGTGTGAGCGCGATGCCTTCGTCGGCGAGCACACGCTGCAACGCCCAGCAATGCTGGGGCTCGTCATCGACCAGCACTCCGTTGAAATCGAACAGCACCGCCTCGATCACAACGTCTCCTTCAGCCACGCGACGACGTTGGGCCAGCACGCGGTCCTGGCATGCTCGCTCAGGACCAATCCACGATGCGACAGCCCCGGCTCGACCGCGAGCATCTTGCGGGCGGCACCGACGCGCTCGACGATCTGCCGGCACGCCCGTGGTGGCGCGAAGATCCAGTCGGCGCCGCCGGCGACGCCGAAATACGGTGTGCTGATAGCCGCCAGGCCGGCGAAATAGTCGAAGCCATCGGTGCCCAGCCAGGCGCCACGCACGTTCCACTCCATCCATTCGGCGATGATCTCCGCCGCTTCGTCTTCATTGCCGAGCCGCAGCGCGCGGGCGGGGAACTGCCCCAGCGCGCGCGACATCGCCATCGTCGCGGCCGCCAACGCCCGCCGCATCGGCCCGAGCCGCCGCGGGCCCGGCGTCCCGAGCGTGACGATCGCGCCCAGCGGTGCGGCGGCCGCCACGCGCGCCAGCCAACACAGGCCGGCGGCGCCGCCCGCCGAGTGGCCTACCCAGGCGAGCGGCGCGCCGTCCGTTTCCTCGCGCACGCGCGCCACCAGTGTCGGAGTATCCCGCAGGACCCAGTCTTCGAACGTCCAGGCCCCGCGGCGCGGTTCGCGGGCGCTCTCGCCATGGTGGCGCAGGTCCGCGAGCCAGACATCGAGACCGGCGGCGCCCAGAAAATGCGCCATGCCGCCGGGCGCAGTACCATCGGCGGAATGCAGCCACATGCGGTGATTGGTGAACGCGCCGTGCACGAGCAGCACCGCGGGCCGGCCGTCGCGGTACGCGCGCAGCCGGTGTAAAGCGAGCTCCACGCCGTCGGGCGTGGCGATGCGGCGTGCCCCTCCCGTCATTCGTAGCGCCCGGCGACATGGTACGAATCGTCGAGCAGCTCGACCGGATGGCGCGCGCGCGCGTCGATGCCGGCGGCCGCGAGGCCGGCGCCGAGCTGCATGAGGCAACCCGGATTCCCGGTCGCGACCACCTGTGGTGCGGCGGCGCGAATGCGCTCCAGCTTCGCGTTGAGAACGGCGCGGGACATCTCGGGCTCGAGCAGGGTGAAGAGTCCCGCGCTGCCGCAACACTCGGCGGCCCCGGGGACCGGCACGAGCTCGAGGAGCGGAATCGCGGCGAACAGCTTGAGCGGCGGCACGGCGACGCCTTGCGCATGGAGGAGATGGCAGGGCGGATCGTACGCCACGTGAAGATCGAGCGGGGCACCCGCTACCGGGCCTTTCATCGTGTCCCCGGCGAGCAGCTCCGTGACGTCGCGCACGCGTCGCCCGAACCGCTCGCCGCGTGCATCGCCCAGAAGGTGTCCGTACTCTTTCATGAGGGCCCCGCACCCCGCGCTGTTCACGACGATCGGTTCCTCACCGTCACCGAAAGCATTCACGTTCGTTCTCGCCAACGCGCGCGCTGCGTCGAGCAGTCCGGCGTGGGCATGGAGAGCTCCGCAGCACACTTGGCCGGGGACCTCGACAGCTTGAAACCCGTTCACGCCCAAAGTGCGCTGGGTGGCCTCGTGAACGTGCTGAAAGAGGCCTTCCATTACACATCCTCTAAACAAGAAGGCGCGCAACGGCGCATGACTGCGCGTAAATGCGCGGTTCATTGCCGCGCCCTTTCGCGTCTTTTCGCGCCTCTCCGCGCCTTTGGTGGCAGCCAGCATCCCCATCCCAAACCCGAACCGGCCCCAGCCGGCGAACAGTCGCGGGAGCCCTGTCGCTCGCAGCAGCCGAGCCAACCGGTAGACGAATCCGCTCACCCCCGGCGTCGTGAGCGTCCATAGCGCCAGGCGCGTCAGTCGCGACACACCGCGGGCGGCCGTGATCCGGTCGCGGGCCGCTTCGAGGCCGCGGCCGTACTGCACACCCGATGGGCAAACCGGCTCACAGCCCCGGCAGCCGAGGCAGCGATCCAGATGATAAAGGAGAGCGGTGTCCGTCACGGCGATGTCGCCACGCTCGAGCCCCCGCATCAGCTCGATGCGGCCACGCGGCGAATCGGATTCATCTCCGGTGGCGAGAAAGGTCGGACAAGCTTGAAGGCAAAACCCGCAGTGCACGCACGCGTCCAGCCCTTCGAAACCGCCTCTCGTCATGTGCCTTCTGTGGCGACGACGAGCGCACCTCCGGGATCGAACGTGCGGCGCAGGCCGGCGACGAGCGGGCCCACGCCCTCACGGTACGCCCCGAAGTGACCGACGGCGCCACGCAGCGCCCAGGGGGCGCGCTCGAGAGTGAGCGGCACCTCGAGCCCCGCGAGGGTCCGGCGCAGCCGCTGCAGGCGATCGACACTCGCATCACCGGTCCAGCGGATCGCGCCGGCCGCGGGCGATGCCGAGATCCATTCGTCGCCGAGCTGATGCTGCAGGAGATCGAGCAGCTCCGTGACGTCGCGCACGCGTCGCCCGAACCGCTCGCCGCGTGCATCGCCCAGAAGGTGTCCGTACTCTTTCATGAGGGCCCCGCACCCCGCGCTGTTCACGACGATCGGTTCCTCACCGTCACCGAAAGCATTCACGTTCGTTCGCGCCAACGCACGCGCTTCGTCGAGCAGTCCGGCGTGGGCATGGAGCGCTCCACAACAGGCCGGCCCGGAGACCTCGCGAGTCTCGTAGCCGTTCACGCTTAAGGTGCGCGCGGTAGCGTCGTGAACGTGCGAGAACAGGCCTTCCATCACGCATCCGCGGAATAGAAGGGCGGTTGGGCGGTTCGGCGGTTGGGCGGTTGGTGTGGCGCGAGCGCGAACCGCCGAACCGCTTAACCGCCGAACCGGCCGGGTCG
>QHTW01000234.1 GCA_003220955.1 Gemmatimonadota bacterium
CCGACCCGGTGAACAAGAACATCTTCGAGATGAGCTTCCGCGAGCGGCGCAAGTATCGAATCGACGAGCTGCCGCGGGACCTTCACGAGGCGCTGGACATGCTTGAGAAGGACGACGTGGTCCGTGACGCCCTAGGCGCACACATCTACGAGCGGTTCGTGGAGGCCAAGCGCGAGGAATGGCAGGAGTACATCGGCCGCGTGAGCGAGTGGGAGGTGGAACGCTACCTGGCCCAGTACTGAACGTCGCCCGCTCTCCCCCTCCTGCCTCCGCCCCTTCCTTCCCGGTCTCTCGTCTTTCTCCTTGCTGGCACGGTGTATGCTGACTAGTGCACATAATGCACAGTTTTTTGGCCATTTTGCACAGCGTGTGCTATCATCTTGCAGAGTGTACACAGGTACGTGCATATTATGCACGAATCTACTGACACTGCTAACCACCGAGAGGGGACATGGACGCCAACACCGTTGCCATCAACTTCGTCTGGACGCTGGTCGCTGGTTTCCTCGTGATGTTCATGCAGGCGGGCTTCGCGCTGGTCGAGACCGGCTTCACGCGCGCGAAGAACGCGGCGCACACCATGACGATGAATTTCATGGTGTACGGCATCGCGATGTTGGCCTACTGGGCGGTGGGCTTCGCTCTGCAGGCGGGCGGCGTGGGGCCGCTCGGCACGCTGGGCGGCTACGATCAGCTGTCGCACGAAGTCTCGGTGACGATTGGCGGGAAGACGTGGGGCCTGTTCGGAGGAACCGGGTTCTTCCTTACCGGCGTCGCCTACACCGCGCCGGTCTTCGCCTACTTCCTCTTCCAGATGGTGTTCATGGACACCGCAGCCACGATCCCGACGGGAGCGCTGGCGGAGCGGTGGAGATTCGTCGCGTTCGCGGTGTTCAGCGTGTTCGTCGGCGCTTTCATTTATCCGATCTACGCCAACTGGACTTGGGGCGGGGGCTGGCTCGCCATGCTCGGCAAGAACCTCGGGCTGGGCCACGGCCACGTCGACTTCGCGGGATCGTCCGTGGTGCACATGACGGGCGGCGTCATGGCGTTCGTCACCGCGATACTCCTGGGCCCGCGGCGAGGCAAGTACAGCCCCAATGGCACCGTGAATGCGATCCCCGGCCACAACATCCCGATGGCCCTGGTGGGCACGTTCATCCTTGCCTTCGGCTGGTTCGGGTTCAACGCGGGGTCGACGCTGGCGGGCTCTGACCTGCGCATCGGGGTCATCGCGACGAACACGATGCTGGCTGGGGCGGCGGGAGGGATTACCGCGATGCTCTACGTGTGGCGCAAGTACGGCAAGCCTGATCCCTCGATGCTTGCGAACGGGACGCTCGCCGGACTCGTCGCTATCACCGCGCCGTGTGCCTTCGTGACGGCCCCATCCGCCGTCCTGATCGGCGGCGTTGCGGGCGTCCTGGTCTGCGCGGCGGTGCTCTTCATCGAGCGGTCGCTGAGGATCGACGATCCCGTGGGCGCCATCTCGGTGCACGGCGTGTGCGGCCTGTGGGGGATTCTCTCGGTCGGCTTGCTCGCCGACGGGACCTACGGGGCCGGGTGGAACGGCGTCGACGGGGCGGTGCGCGGGTTGTTCTACGGCGACGCCTCGCAACTCCTGGCCCAGCTCGTGGGCGGCGTGACCAACTTCGTCGCCGTCGGAGCCATGGCGTACGTCGCGTACAAGGTCACCGGTTTGGTGGTGGGCGGCCATCGCGTCTCGGCGGAAGTCGAGGAGCGCGGGCTCGACGTGCCGGAGATGGGTGTGGAGGGCTACACCGGCACGCCGGAAGCCGCGACGGTGATCGTCATCGACGAGCAGCCCGTGACCGTGCCCGCCGAGCCGGCGTTCGAACCCCAGCCGGAGCCGATCTGATGCGCCCCGTCGGACTTGCCGGCCTGCTCGTGACGGCATCGCTGGCGGCGCAAACGCCTCCACCGCTCAAGCTCAGCGGCTGGGCCGAGGCGTCCTATATCTACTCCCGACACAGCGCTGGGGATACGATCATCGTCGGGCGGCTATACGATCGGCTGCAGAACCGGTTTACTCTGAACGCGTTCGGCGTCGTGCTCGACAAGCCGTATGACC
>QHTW01000092.1:0-5603 GCA_003220955.1 Gemmatimonadota bacterium
GCCACCCACGGTGCGCGTGCAGATTTCGGGCAAGGGCAGTCAGATTCTGAAGCTCCGCTCGCTCGCCGGCGACATCACGCGCCGCGTGCCCGACACGCTGACCGCATCCAACTGGGCGATCCGCCTCGATCCCGACGAAGTCGAGCTCTCGCTCCCCAAGGGCGCCGATGTCCGCGTCATGGAGGTGCGGCCGAGCGAGATCACGCTGGCGCTGGACAGCGTGGCCCGCAAAGAGGTGCGGATCGTCTCGCTGGTGAGCGTGACTCCCGATTCCGGCCAGGTGCTGCACGGCGGCCTGTCGATGACGCCCACCAAGGTGCGGCTGGTCGGTCCCGAGAAGAGCCTCGCCGCGATCGACTCGGTGACGACCGTGCCGATGGAGATCACGAACGTTTCCGGGGAGTTCAGTCGCGTGGTGCCGATCGACACGATGCCGCTCGGGATCGTGCGTCTGTCGCCGAAGCAGGTGACCGTCACCGGCGATATGGGGCTTATCGCCGAGCGCTCGTTCGGCGGGATTCCGGTAGAAACGGGCGCGGGTGCGATCACGAGCTTCATCGTCACACCCCCGCGTGTCTCGGTGGCGGTCCGCGGACCGGAGGAACGGGTGCTGGCGCTGACGCGCGACTCGCTGCGCGTCGTTGCGCACATCACCGGCGCCACCACCTCGGGAGGCGTCGCGCGCATCACGGTCATCGCGCCGCGCGGCATCACGGCCCGTGCCATTCCCGACTCGGTGACGTTGCGGCGCCGCAGCCCGCCCCCCGCCCCGCGCCGGCGTGGCTGACGCCGTCCTCGGCATCGAGACCTCGTGTGACGAAACATCGGCCGCCGTGTTGGTCGGTGGTGAGCTCGCCAGTCTGGTCATCCTCTCGCAGGACATTCACAAAATCTTCGGCGGCGTCGTCCCCGAGCTGGCGAGTCGCGCACATCTCACCGCGCTGCCCGCGGTCGTCGATCGCGCGCTCGCGGAAGCCGGTCTCGCGCCGTCGGCGATCGACGCCGTGGCGGTCACGGCCGGACCGGGGCTCGCGGGCGCCTTGCTCGTGGGGGTCGTCTACGCCAAGGCGTTCGCATTTGCAGGCGATCGCGCCCTCATCGGGGTGCACCACATGGAGGGCCACCTCTTCGCACCGGCGCTCGAGGATCGCGATCTCGCGCCGCCGTTCGTGGCGCTGCTCGTGTCGGGCGGGCACACCCTGCTGCTCGACGTCCCGGCCTGGGGTCGGTACCGCCTGCTCGGCGAAACCCGCGACGACGCGGCGGGCGAGGCGTTCGATAAGGTCGCCACGCTGCTCGGGCTGGGATATCCCGGCGGTCCGGCAATCGAGAAGCTCGCCCGCGAAGGAGATCCGGCTCGCTTCAACTTTCCGCGCCCAATGATCCAGGACGGATTTGAGTTTTCCTTCTCCGGACTGAAGACCGCGGTGCTGCATGCGGTCCGCGCGTCCGACGACCTGGATCGCGATCGCGCGTCGCTGGCGCGTGGCTTCCAGGATGCCGTGCTCGACGTGCTCGTCACCAAACTGGAGCGCGCCGTGCGCGCCACCGGCTACGCCACCGCAGTCCTCGGCGGCGGTGTCGCGTGCAGCAAGGCGCTGGCAGTACGAGCCGCCGAACGGCTGCAGGGGCTCGCGGGCGTGGCGGTCGCGAGTCCCCGTCTCAACGCCGACAACGCCGCCATGATCGCGCGCGCCGGCTGGCACCGCCTCCGGCTCGGCGAGCGCAGTGACTGGGCACTCGATGCCCGCGCCGACCTCCTGCTTCCCGGTCTCGAAACCGCCGAGATTCCGACATGAGCGTTTATCCGTTCACGATTCACCTCGGGCCCCTGGAGCTCACCGGCTACGGGCTGATGATGATGGTCGCATTTCTGATGGCGGGGTGGGCCATTCAGCTCGACCTACGCGACCGCGGGCTCGACGAGGACTACGCCGCCGACATCATCATCGCGGGCGTCATCGGCGGATTGGTGGGGGCCAAGCTGTGGTACGTGTTCCTGACGGGCGAAGCGGACGCGCTCTTCCGCCGCGGGGGATTCGTCTGGTACGGAGGCTTCCTCGGCGCGACGGCCGCCATCCTGTTGAACGGCTGGCGCCGCCGTGTCCCGGCGCGCTTCACGGCCGAGATCTGCGCCGCTCCGCTCGCGCTCGGCTATGGGCTGGGGCGCGTGGGGTGTTTCCTGGTCAACGATGACTACGGCATTCCGACCAATCTTCCGTGGGGAATGAAATTCCCGAACGGCCTGCCGCCGACGACTGTACAGAATCTGCAAACGATGGGAGTCCACTTTCCCGCCGGCGCCAATCCCGCGGAGGTCGTGGCGGTGCACCCAACCCAGATTTACGAGACGGTCCTCATGCTGCTCGTGTTCTGGTGGCTATGGCGGCGCCGCAATCACGGCCACGCGATCGGGTGGTTGTTCGCCTGGTACCTCGTGCTTGCGGGAGCAGAGCGCTTTCTCATCGAAATCGTCCGCGCCAAGGACGACCGGCTGCTCGGGCCGTTTACGCTGGCGCAGGCGACCAGCGTGCTGCTGGTGCTGGCCGGTGGGGCGCTGCTCTACGTGTGGCGCCAGCCGGCGGGGCCGCAGCCGCTACCCGAATCACTGCGACCGAAGCAGGTCGCCTTTCGCACCTGAGACTTTCGGGCGCATGCCCCAGATCGCGGCCGCCACCGCCAGCGCCAACAGGAGACCCTGGACCAGTAACGACTCGAGCGTCGGATAGATGCCGAGCACCGGGATGCGGGGCGCGCCGTCGATCACGGTCAGCGGGATGAGCTGCGCGCCCTGCAGCTCCGCGATTCCCTTCCCCGCGAAGACGAACGCCATGTAATACAGCATCGCGCCCGTGACGGCGAAGAACGGCTTCATCGCCACGCGCAGCCCCAGCTGATTGATGAGCAGATAGACGGCGACCAGCCCCACCGCACCGGCCGCGATGCCGGCCACCACGGAAACCCCGCTGGACCCCGCCGACGTGAACAACGCCTTGTAGAACAGGATCGTCTCGAACCCCTCGCGATAGACGGCCAGGAATGCGACGGCGCTGAGCGCGGCGCCGGAGCCCGACGACAGCGCGCTCTGCATCTTGCCGTGCACGAACGCCGTCCATTTCGCGACTTCGATCTTGGACAGCAGCCAGTAGCTGACATAGAACAGCACGGCGGCCGCCAGCAGCATCGTGACGCCTTCCATCATTTCGCGCTGTCCGGGCGTCACCTGGACCAGCAGCTCCACGAGCACCCAAGTGAGCAGACTCGCTGCAACGGCAATCCATGCCCCGCGCGCGACGTCGCGGCGCCGTTCCGGCGCGCCCGCCTTCGCGAGGAAGGTCATGAGGGCGGCGACGATCAGAATCGCCTCGAATCCCTCACGAATCAGCAGGAAGAAGGAGTTGACGAACAGGCTCGCCCCGGACGGGCGATCCGCGACGACCCGCTCGGCACGCTCCAGGTCCGCGAGCAGCCGCTCGCGAATCGTATGACGCTCCGCGTCATCGGCCTTGAGGGCGCGCGTCCGGAGCCAAGCGAAATTGCCTTCCAGCTCGCTCGCAAGCCCGCCGTTCTTGGCGCGAATCGCCGTTTCCACCTGCTCGAACGTCATGTACGCATCGACGGCGATCTTGTCGGAGCGCCGCGCCAGCGCGGAATCGATCTGATGCCGGACAGCCGCGAAAATGGCGGCCGTTGCCGATCCGCCGTACTGCATCGCGGCGACATATGACGCGACTGCCCAGCGGTCTTCGGCAGAGAGGTCTTCGCCGAATTCCGGCATCGCGGTACCGGGAGTGCCGACCGCGACGCGACGGAAGATGTCGAGCAGCGACTTGTTGCCCATGACCGCCGGATCGGTCAGGTTCGCGGGCGGGGGGCCCTTCACCGATTTCGCTTTCGGTCCGTCACCGCGGCCCGATTCCCCGTGGCATGCCGCGCAGCGCTCACGGTAAACGACGGCGCCGCGCTCGAGCGACGGCGGCCGGGTGGGCAACGGTTCGACGATCTTGGGGCCACCCGCCGTGACGGTGATGAACGCCACCAGGCTGTCGGTAACGCGGCTTACAGAATCCGGAGGAGCGAGCGAATCGAGGAGCTGCGCGATGCGGGTGAGAGTCTGTCGGGACCTGGCTCGCGCGGCGTGCGGCAGCCCCGGAACATCGAACTGCGCCTGCTGAACGAAGAGCTTGGCCTCGTCCACTTCTTCCGGCTGGGTGATCTGACCGCCGGCGGGAACTACGCCGAGGGCGTACTCCTTGGCGGCGAGGGAAGCGGCAGCAACGACCCGCCGCGCCAGAGCCAAAGAATCAGTCGCCTGCCCCCCGAGGGGCTGAGCAAGGCAGGCGCTGAGAATCAGGGAGATGCTGCCGAACCGCACGGGGAGGAAAGTAGAGTAATTTTGTCGGGAATTCAATCTGTTGACAGTACAGCGATTGCGATGGCCGCCTCGTGCGTATGGGACAGGGACAGCAGGACACGTTTCACCCGCAGCTCCCTGGCACGATTGGCGGCCAGTCCCGTGAGTTCCACGTCCGGCCGGCCGTCCGGCGCCCGCGTCACCTCGATATCGCGCCATCCAATCCCCCGGGCGGCGTCACTGCCCTGCAGCGCCTTATAGACCGCCTCCTTGGCGGCGAGCCGCACGGCGACATGTTCGGCGGGATCGGGGCGCGAGCGGCAGTACTGGGCTTCCGCCGGCGTGAGCAATCGGTCGAAGACGTGCGCGCCCTTGTCGGCAAGCATCGCGCGAGCGCGCGACACCTCGACGAGATCCACGCCGACGCCGATCGCGCTCATGGCGCCGGCCTCGCGACGAAAAGCCGGCGCCGGTAGCGGTGCCCAGCGACGTCGACGACGATAATGTAAACGCCGTTCACAACTCTCCGCGATCCGATCATGAGGTCCCAAACATATTCGTTCGTCGACGGGGGCACCGTCGTCGTGAACAGCTGCTCGCCGGTAAAGCTGAATACCAAGACACGAGCACTGCCCGTCGCCGCGGGCCAGGAGACTACGACCTGATTGCCGCGCACCGGGTTCTCAGAGACCTCCGCCCCCGGTGAGGTTTGGGTAGCTGCGGCGGACAAGCCGCAGAGCGTGAGAACTAGAAACCCAGCTGCGCCGCGAGCCATGCGGGAGCGGGGAGATACCCGCCGAGGATCAGGCCGAGCCAGATGAGAAGCATGGCGAGCGGCGTCCAGATCACGAAGATCGGCCACAGTGTAGGGCGCCACGCGGCGAGCGCGTCGATCTCAGGCGTCCAGCGCGCGCGTTCCTCGTCCACCTCGGTCTCGAGCGCGAGCCACGCAGCCTCGAGCCGCCGTGCGACCGTCCGCAGCGCTTCCTGCCATTCGGCGTGGGCGTCCTTTTCGAGGACCGACGCGTCGACAACCCGGCCGGCGGCGGCTTCCAGCGCGTCGAGCGCGGCGACGAACGTGGCGCCACCCGCCCCGAGCCGCGCCGCGATCGCCCGTTTCTCCGTACTGGTCAGCAGATGCCGTCGCAGGCGGCGGCGCGGCAGTCGCACCTGCCGCGCGGTGCGCGTGACCTCGGCGTCGAGGGCATCGGCGACACGAGCGCCCGCCCGGCGCACCGCATGCTCCCAG
>QHTW01000092.1:5810-14061 GCA_003220955.1 Gemmatimonadota bacterium
CGCGAGAAACCCGTGCGGTGCGACCAGTCCGTTTCTCGTACGCTTCCTTGAAGTATGGAAGCGATTCCGCCACGAAGGATTCGCGTGGCAGGCCGGTGGCCGCGATGGCACGTTCGATTTCGTCTGGCGCGCCCTCGACTTCGAGCAGCACGTCCATCGCCGGATACCACTCCAGCCTCAGCGTCGCTTCCCCCAGCTTGTACTGCTCGATCGCGCGATCGATGCGCAGCACGATCTTGTAACCGAGCCGTCGCAGCACCACGAGAGCCGCCCTGGGGTCATCGACTCGCGACTCCCACTCCTCACGATGACGATACCCGTCGCGCTTCCCCACCGGCCCCTTCCAGCCGAGCACACCCCATTCGCCGGAGCGATCGGCGGGGTGAAAGACGCGCAGCCGCACGACCTCATCGCGCTCTTTCAAGCGATCCCTGCGATCGAACCGGCGATCGAGCATCGCGCCGCGATACACGAGCTCTGCACCGGCGGCAAGTATTGCACTTCGGACCGAAGTCGGATCGTCCACGCGAGCCTTGAGCTCGAGCTCGTCCCGGACAACGGTCACGCGAACAGTGCCTCGAGGACGGCCGGCGTGTCGCTCAGGGTCTGGAAAACGTGGGTCGCCCCCGCCGCGCGCAAGGCCGTCGTGTCGAAGAATCCCGTCGCGACGGCGACCGTGCGCGCCCCCATCGGCTGCGCGCAGGCCACGTCGTCTGGCGTGTCGCCCACGATGACCAGCTCGGCGCCGGTGAACCGGCGCCCAGTGCGCTCGGCCGCCCGCTTGGCGGCGACGGCCGGCAAGTCCGCCCGGGCGTGCGAGTCGGAGCCAAACGCGCCGACGGCAAAGCGCGCCGGATCGAGGCCCGCCGAGCGGAGCTTCAGCGCTGCGCCATGCTGCAGGTTACCGGTCAGCAGGCCCACGAGCGCGCGGCCGTCGGCTTCATAGGGCTCCAGCGCCGCGAGGAGATCCGTAATGCCGGGATATAGCCTGGTGTCCTGCGTCGGCTTCGCGAGCTCAGCGGTGAGCAGCTCGACATAGCGCCGGCACACCGCCGCGATGCGGTCCTCAGAATCACATTCGGGATGACCGGCCAACGTGAGCAGCTCGCGTACGATCTGCGGATCGGTCTTGCCGTCGAAGCGATAGCCCTCGATCGGCCCAGCCGTCCCCGTCTCATCGAGCAGGGCGCGATGGATGGCGCGTCTGCCCGCACCATTGGTCCAGAGGAGAGTGCCGTCGATGTCGAAGAGGATCAGACGCATGACGGAAATATCAGGTGTCTGGTGTCGGGTGTCAGGGTCCTGACACCCGACACCTGACACCTATCCCGGTCTTCGAACCCCAACCAGGCTCTCCCGCAGCCTGACCATTCGAGGTTCATCGCCAAACAAATGGTCCCCCCCCACGCCGCCGCGCGAGAGCGCCGCATGGACGATCCGTCCCGCGCCCGCCCACAGCGCCACGTGCGAGACACGCCCCCGTTCCGCAAAGAAGAATAGATCGCCCGCTTCGTAACCGGCGCCGTCGGCGGACATCGCGATCTCCTTCCCTTCGCCGAACTGTTGATCGCTGTCCCGCGGCAGCGTGATGCCGCGCGCGCCGTAAACCGCTTGCACCAGCCCGGAGCAATCGATGCCCCATTCCGTCCGCCCGCCCCAGAGATAGGGGGCGCCGGCGTACCACTTCTGCGCCAACTCTGGGAGCGCGAGATGCCGGGCTTCGACGCGGAGCTCCTGTTCGCGCCGCACGCTCCCTCCGGCCACCGCCCCGCCCTGCCCGTCGGCCAGCTCCACGACGCCACGTCGGAACGCGACCCGCGCACCGGTCGGCAGCCTGCGGCGACCATCTGACGTCACGATGTCGGCACTGAGCGAACGCGCGGTCGCGCGCTCCGCCCAGTCCTCAGCCCAGTGGGTGGGACCCGTCGCCACATATCCCGCGTGGACCCAGGCTATATAGCCGTCGGGTGCGCGCACGCGCAGCCATTCTTCGCGCCGTTCCAGCACGTCGACGACTTCACCATGCAGGACTTCGGTGACACGCGGGGCCGAGGCGCGCGGCTCGCCCAGGAGCGGCGCCAGCGCCGCGGTCGCGATCGCCGCCGGGGCGACGACGCCGTCGGAGGGGGGGATCAAGTCCACTTTCTCGACGAGTCCCGCCTCGGCGGCCAACCGGCGCAGTGCATCGCGCGCTTCGCGGCTCGACGTCACGCCCCCGACTCCCTTCGGTAGCAACGAGATCTCGAAGACGCCGAGCCGTCCGTCCGGCACCCATTTGCGGCGGATGTCGTCGACCGCGCGTTCGATCTTATCCATGACGGATCGCGCGCTCGACGGCTTCGGGGACGACCAACGACGCGATCGCCTCGACCTGCAGGGGGGACTTCGCCGGCACCGCCCAGGTGCTGACCGCGAAGATCACGTCGCCGTCGAACAATGTGCCGTAGGGCATGATACGCCGCGCGACCGCATCGCTGCCCGACTGCGCAAGCGCCTGCAGCTGCACGCGATCGAGGTCGGCGTTCGTGGCGATCACGACGAGCGTCGTGTTGCGGTTCAGGCGCTCGGGATCGCCGAGCGGTGCGCCGCCCTCGGCCAGATAGCGCACGCTGTCGACCGTGCCGGCAATGATCTCGCCGCGCGCGTTGCGGACGTCGCCGAGCGCGTTCACCACGACGAGCGCCGAGACGATCACGTCGCCAAACCGCGCCGCCCAGGAGCCGAGGCCGGCCGGGACCATCTTTTCGAGCCCGGCGGCTTTGCCGCACGTGGCCCCGCGGCCCACGCCGACGCGCCCTTCGGCGAAGTCGGCCGTCGCGTTGTCGCACGCGCGATACGCGTCATCCGGACTCGGCCACCCGAGCGGCTTGCCGGCGTTCCCGAGATCGAAGATCACAGCGGAAGGAACGATGGGGATCGTTCCCTTGTCGCCAACCGGCAGGCCGCGGCCGCGCTCGCGCAACCAGCGCATGACCCCGTCGGCTGCGCCGAGGCCGAGTGCCGATCCACCCGTGAGCAGAATCGCGTCGATCCTTTCGACGAGGTGGCGTGGATCCATGACATCGAGCTCGCGCGTGCCGGTCGCGCGGCCGCGCATGCACACGGCAGCTCGCAGTCCCGTCTCGGGGCCAAGCACGACGGTGCAACCGGTGCCGTGCGCTTCGATCGTCGTATGACCGACAGTGATGCCGGGGACGGCGGCGAGATTCGTGCGCGCTGTGCTCATTGACGCGCCAAGATAACGTCACCAACGTTGACGGCCATGACTCCTCCAAAAGTGCCCGCGGATCGCACGACCGTCCTCGTCGTGGACGACGAGGACGGCATCCGGCAAGCGCTCACGCGCTTTCTCAGCCGGCTGGGTTACCACGTGCAGGCGGCTGCCAACGCGACGGAGGCGCTGCAGCAGCAAGCGACGCACCACCCGCAGGCGATGCTGTGCGACATCCGGATGCCCGAGACCAGCGGTGTGGAGCTGCTGCCCAAGGTCCTGGCCCAGGACCCCGATCTCGCGGTCCTGATGCTCACCGCGATCGACGAGCCTCGCACGGCGATCGAGTGCCTCAAGCTCGGCGCCTACGATTACCTCATCAAGCCGGTGGACCTCGAGGAGCTGGAGTTGTCGCTGCAACATGCGTTGCGGCAGCGGCAGCTCGAAGTGGACCGGCGCGAGCTGGAGCAGTGGCTGGCACGCGAGGTGGCCGTGCGCACGCGCGATCTCGAAGAGCGGTCGGCGGCCATCGAAGAAGTCGCGCTGGACGCGCTGGCGGCGGCGCGTGACTGGGAGGGGACCGACGCGGCGCTCAGCAAGCTGGCCGAAGAGCTCGGCGCGCCTCGCGAGGAGCTGGTTGCCGAGCTGAAGCGGCGGCGGGGTTAGGCTTTGTTGGACTGCGCCTTCTGTTCGCAGGCCTTGCAGCGCGTGACGCCCCGGAAAGTGCAGATCAAGCAAATGAACGTCCCGCAGTCCGCACAGGGGTAACCCTCGGACGCTCGCTCTTCGTTTCCGCACGAGCGACACACCATGCCGTCGTGTTCTTTGAGCTTGGGTTTCTCCATCGCCTCAAGATAGCACTTCTTCCAAGGAGCGATCGATGCTCTATCGCATCTGCGCCGCCCTGCTGTTGTTGGCCACGTTGGGCCACACGTTCGGCGGGATGCTGGGCACCGCACGGCGCGGCCCCAGAGCGGGGCCTGAAGCCGATCGGGTCTTTGCCGACATGAAGTCGGTGCGCTTCCGGTGGCAAGGCGCCGAGACCACGTGGTTCGGTTTCTGGCTGGGGAATGGCCTCGTGGTGAGTGCCGCGTTTCTGGTGCCGATCATCGCGCTCTGGGTGCTCGGTGGCCTCGACGCGACCCAGCGGCATGCGGGTCTCCCGATCGCGTGGGCCGTCTTCGCCAGCTTGGCCCTCACGTCGCTCCTCGGATTCAAATACTTCGGTCCACGCGCCGGAGTGGGATTCGGAGTGATCGCGATTCTGACTGCGATCGCGGTTCTCTCGGCCTAGCCTAGAGGTTCAAGGCGTAGGTTTTGATCTTGTTGATGAGCGTCGCGCGCGAGATCCCGAGCTCCAACGCGGCGCGCGTGCGGTTGCCTCCATGGTGGCGCAGGGTGCGCTCGATGTGTTGCCGCTCCATTTCCGACAACGATTGGGCCTGGTACCGGCGATCGGTGGGGGCGCGCTGCCGCAGGTCGGGCGGCAATTGCTCCCAACCGATCGTCGGTTGCCCCCGTGCGAGGATCATGGCGCGCTCCAGCACATTGCGCATCTCCCGCACGTTGCCGGGCCACGGCGCCGCCAGGAGACGTTCGAGGACGTCGGTGGTGCACTCGGTCGGGCATCCCGGTAATTGCGTCTTGAGGTCCGTCAGGATGCGCGTGATCAGATCGAGCCGGTCCTGGCGTGTGCGATCGCGCACCGGCGGCAACGTCAACGGCATGACGTTCAGCCGGTAGTACAGGTCCTCCCGGAACCGCGAGGTCTCCACTTCGCGGACCAGGTCGCGGTTTGTCGCCGTCACGAGGCGCACGTCCACTTCCAGCTCGCGCGTCCCACCCAGGCGGCGGAACTTCTTCGTCTCCAGCACGTGCAGCAGCTTGGGCTGCAGCTCGAGCGCCAGCTCGCCGATCTCGTCGAGGAAAATCGTTCCATGATCGGCGAGCTCGAAGAGACCGACTTTACGCTCCTTCGCGTCGGTGAACGCCCCTTTCTCGTGGCCGAACAGCTCCGAGTCGAGGAAGGTGGCCGACAGGCCGCCGCAGTTGACGTCCACGAAGGGACCGCCGGACCGCGGTGAGAGGTTGTGAATCACTCGCGCCACCCAGCCCTTCCCCGTGCCACTCTCGCCTTGCAGCAAGACGGTCGATCGCTCGCTCGCCGCGAGCAGCTCGATTTGGCGTGCCAGCGCCTGCATCGCGGGCGACCCCCCCAACGATCCCACACCCTCGCCCTCATGGTCGAGGGCGCGCAGCCGCGCGTTTTGCCGCGACAGCCGCATCTTCTCAGCGACGCGCGCGATCGCGGCCGACAGATGCGTCATGTCCACCGGCTTGGTAAGAAAATTCTCGGCGCCGAGCTGCATCGCCTTGACGGCCGTCTCGATGTCGCCCTGGCCGGTCAGCAGAATCACGGCAGCGCCTTCGCGGCGCAGGCGCTCCAGCACCACCAGCCCGTTCGCGTCGGGGAGATGCAGATCGAGGAGCACGACATCGGGACGGACCCGCTGGTAGGTATCGATCGCCTGCTCGCCCGTGCCGTCGCGCCACACTTCGTAGCCGATGCGCTCGAAGTAGTCACCGATCGCGCGCAGCACCGCGGCATCGTCGTCGACCAGTAAGAGCGTGTCAGCCATGATGCGCCTTGAATCGGGGTCCGACCAAAACCGCCAGCGCGCCAGGCAACAGCCGCGCCTCGAACGGGGTCTCGCCTGTCACATCACCGTCGAGCTGCACGGGTCGCGGCGCGCCCTCCAGCGCCTCCACACGAACCGTACGCCCACGAGCCCACCAGATGCGCCGGCCCTTCCCGTTTCTCGCGCGCCTCCCCCCCAGGAACAGCTCCATCACCGCGCTCGCGCTCTGAAACGCGCCATCGGCATCCAGCGCCATGACGTCGAGCCAACCGTCATCGGGAGAGAGGTCGGCACGCAGCCTGAGAAACCCCGGCGGCAGCTGGCCGCAGTTGAGCACGAGCACCATGGCGGCGCGGACGTCCTGGGACGCGCCGTCCACGGTCACGCGGTGTGCCGCGCTGCGGATCGACGGGAGCGTCAGCGCGGCGCGGGCGAGATACGCTCCCAGCTTCCAGCGCCGCTTTTCCTGCAGGCCAGTGCCCGCCATCAGCTGCGCGTCGAATCCCGTCCCGGCCACGACGGCGAAGTAATGCGCGCCGTCCGGTCGTTGTACGACGCCGAGATCGATGGCTTGCGCGCGCGCGCCGAGCAGGGCCCGCGCGGCGGCCGTCGTCGTCCGTGGCAGCCGCAGGTTTCCCGCCAGCACATTGCCCGTCCCGCCCGGCACGACCCCCAGTGCGATCCCCGATCCCGCGATGCCGGCCGCCACTTGCATTGCCGTACCATCGCCGCCATGGCTCACGAGCACGTCGAACCCCTCGCCGAGCGACTCCTCGGCGATACGGCGCGCGTCGCCGGGGCCGCTGATCGTGCGCAGATCCACGTTCCAGCCGCCACGACCGAGGATCTTCAGAATCGCGGTGACGGCGCGCGCGTCGGCACGGGCCGCGAAGGGGTTGGTGATCAGGAGCGCGCGCGTCATTTAGTAGCGCCGCTCCCAGAACAGATCGAACCCGACCTGTCGCGACACGGGCGGCTGCGTGGTGCTGGCAGGGCTGCAGCTCCGCACCGGCTCGAAGCTCGCTTCGCTGCGCCACTCCGGGCTGAAGCGGTATTGGAGACTAGCCCCGAGCAGGTTCGTGAGTCGCGAGCCCGGATTGTTCTGGGTCTGCTGGCAGAAGCCGGCGTTCAGCACCAGGAATGTCTTGCCGCCGATCGCCCACCCCGCGGCCACCTGCGCCCCGGAGAAGGGGTTGTTCGGATCACCGGGACGGAGCTCGAAATAGTCGAGCGGCACGCCCAGATCGGAAACGAACGTGCGCTCGAGCTCGCCGGCGACGAGCGACGAGAAAGCATTGCGCACGATCGCCCCTTCACCGCTGCCCAGCTCGAAGGTTGGCTTGCCGAGCATCAAGTACGAGATGAGCTCGGTCTGCGACAGATCCCGCTCCGCCGATTCCAGCGTCAGTTTCGGCACCAGCAGCGTCCCCTGGATGTGCGCGATGACGGTGATATCGTGGTTGTTCCCCGTTCCTGGCAGCGGGTGCACCACGTGCCGCGCCGAGATGTCGAGCTCCGCGTTCAGGTCGGGTGTGCCGAAATACCGCACGGTCCCTTGGGACACGACGAACTCACGCGTCACCGGGCCGACCTGAAGGCGGTAGGTCCCCCGCGGCGCTTGCAGCGTGCCACTGAGCACGTAGTTGTTGCGGACCTTGTTGACCTGCACCGATCCCGTGAGCTGGATATTCGCTTCGTTGGATCTCAGCCATGCGTCTTCGCCCATCGTCAGCTGGAGGTTGTTGATCCGCAGGCTGTCGAAGAACACGCTTTCGAACTGTGGCCCGAGTCGCTGGGTGCGGATGAGCGAGGTGTCGATCAGATCCTGAACCCATGGCTCGTCGAGGTTCACGACCCGCTTGGTGACCAGATCGGCGAAGTGGAGAACCCCGGAGGTGACGGTACCGCGCCCGGTAAGCGCCGCGCCAAACACCGGACCCGTGAGCGCCAAGCGGCCGCTCGCGGTGACGGCCAGATATCCCCGCAGATCAAGCGCCTTGAAGTTGGATGTCGTGATGTTCAGCGCCAGCACTGGCTTGGTCAGGCGTTCGAGGCGCATGAATCCCGTCAGTTCGGCGCGTCCCTCTTCGCTGGTCGCGGTAAGGCTGTCGACGCGAATCGTGTCGCCGCGCAGCGACAGGCCGCCGTTCAGGTTCGTGTAGCGCACGTTGAGCGCCGGGATCGTGGCCGCCGCGCTGCCGATCTGGAGTCCGCCGCGCAGCCGCGGGGCTTCCCACGTGCCGCCGATACCTAGGTCTGCGCTGAACACACCGGCGACTTGCCGGACCGTCGTGGTCACAGCGGCCAGCACGCCGAGATCCACGCTGTCGGCGCGCGCCTGGACGGAGAGCGTTTCCGGCAGCTGCCGTTGGGCAACCGGTACCAGCGCGAGGTCGAGCGG
>QHTW01000093.1 GCA_003220955.1 Gemmatimonadota bacterium
ACGCCCGCGACGCCCAGCGTGTCGCTCTCCAGAAGCGCGTAAATGCCGGTGAGCGGGAAGCTCTCCAGCGATACGCGCGTGTTGATCGGGCCGCGGACTGGCAGGTCGCCCGACAGGGACAGGCGACCGACCCCCGCGCCATTCTTGAACGCGGCGGAGTCTACGCGGAGCATGGAATCGCTAAACGCCAGCGCAGTCGGCCGCTCCAGGAACCACACGCCACTTGGCAGGAGCACAGCCAGAGAGTCCACGACAGCATGCTGAGTCGTCCCACTGCCCCCGGGCCGGGCGTAACGGCCGCCTGCCAGGAAAGCGCCCAGATCGCCGACGCGCGCGCGCGCGAACCAGGTCAGCGAATCGCGGGTACCGCGCGCGTGCGCGGCGGCGGCACCAAATCCCAGCCGCCCATAGCCCAGCGAGTCGAGCTTGGCGTCGACCTCGA
>QHTW01000235.1 GCA_003220955.1 Gemmatimonadota bacterium
CTACGCCGAGACCGAAGGTGACGTCGCCGGAGGCCGCACGCAGATCGTGTCGACCGAGCAGATGATGCGGCGCGCCCGGGTCTCGCCCGCGCGCCGCTTCGTGGTCGCCACGGAAACGGGCGTGCTGCATCGCCTGCGGCGCGAGAACCCCGGCAAGGAATTCGTCGCGGCTCGCGAGGGCGCCGAATGCCGGTACATGAAGCAGATCACGCTGGAGAACCTGCGCGACTCGCTCCGCGACCTGCAGTACGAAGTGACGGTCGCCCCCGAGATCGCCGTGCGCGCGCGCCGCGCCATCGACCGGATGCTCGCAATTGGCTGAGTCACCGAAGTTCGGGCTGCTCGAGGTCCGCCGCGCGCTCGCGGAAGATCGCGCGCGCGATGACATCACGACGCGCTTGCTCGGACCTCGGTCGGCGGAGGCGCGCTTCGTCGCTCAGGCCCCGCTCGTGATCGCCGGTTTGCCGCTCCTCACGACGGTGTTTCGCGAGCTCGATTGGCGGGCAGCGATCACGCTGAGCACGACCGAGGGCTCCTGGGTCGAGGCGGGAACGACGGTGGCGACGGTGCGCGGCGTCGCGAGCGCCTTGCTGGCCGGCGAACGCGTGGCGCTCAACTTCCTGCAGCGGCTCTCGGGCGTGGCGACGCTCACGCGCCGGGCCACCGCTGCGGTAAAGGACACCCCCGCGAAAATCACTCACACCCGCAAGACCACGCCCGGCTTGCGGAACCTCGAGCTGTATGCCGTGGCCATCGGCGGGGGCGTCGAAAACCGTGCCTCACTGGCGGTCGCGATCCTCTGGAAGGACAACCACTGGGCGCTGCTGAATGGCCGCTCGCTGCGGGATGCGTTGCAAACGTCGCCGCCGGGCGTGCCGATCATCGTCGAAGTAGAATCGGAGTCGCAGCTCGAGGCCGCGCTCGCGGCGGGCGTGACGCATTTGCTCATCGACAATCAGCCGCCAGAAGTGCTCGCCGCCTGGGTGCGGCGCGCCGGACCCGGCGTGACGATCCAGGCATCAGGCGGGATCACCGCCGAAACAGTGCGCGCCTACGCGGAGGCGGGGGCCTCCCTGATCGCCATCGGCGCGCTCACCCACTCCGCCCCTGCCGCGCCGATTCGCTGCGACATCAGCGCCGCCGCGACCGCCGGGGGGGGGGCTCCAGCCGTCTCCACCGCGCCAGCACCGCGTTGACCTGCGCGCGCGCCCGCGTACAGGCCGCCACCTGCGCCGCGGTCGGCGCCACGTCCGCATCTTGCATCGCCATCGCCGCCGCGAGCGCGGCTCGACTCGCGCTTTCCAAGGTCGGAGGCGTGGCGGGAGCGGGTTGGCCGGGACGAGCGAGGGCGCGTGGCGCACGCGCCGGCGCGGCCGGCGCCAGCGATTCGACCTGCGCGCGCGCAGCGCCACTCAGCGAATCGACACGGGCCCGCGCCTGGAGATACGCGGCATGGGACGCCGCGGCCAGGTCGTACATCTCGCGCGAGAGCGCGGCCAGCTGGCGCAATCCGGCTGGCGGCGTCTTGACGCGCGGATCGAGGCGCAGCGTGAGCGGCTGCGTGTACGACTTTCCTTCTACTGTAAGGCGAACCGTGTAGCGACCCGGCGCTGCCCACGGGGTGACCGGCGTGCGCTCGCTGCGGTGCGGTACCGCGCCCGTGGCTTCGACTTCGCCCGTGCGCGGGTTATCACCGATCGGCTGATAGCGCGTGTCCCACCTGAAGCGGTGTAGTCCGGCGTGAGTCGCCAGACGTTGTTGTGGCGCCGGCCAATAGAGTGGCAAGCCGCAATCAGCCGCCCCTGGATTCTTCTGGCACACACGATCGTAGGACGCCGGATCGAGGGCCGGATCGGGATCGAGCACGGGATCGTCGCTCGAGTAGGAACGGATCAGCCGTCCTGACGCGTCGACGATTTCCAGTTTCACCGATCCAGCGGCATTCGCAGCCAGGGCGTAATCGATAATCGCGCCCGCGGCCGGATTCTGAGCGGCCGGGAGCTCGGGTGGCCAGGGGGTTGGCTCGTTGGTGCCGAAGCGCACGCGCACCGCGGTCTGCGGCGTGACGACGTAGGTGCCCGCGCGACCTCGCGATCTGGCGAGCTGCCGGATCGGTGTCAGACCGTCGAGAATCCAGAAGCCACGGCCGTGCGTCCCCGCCACCAGATCGGCGCAGACGCAGGTGCTGTCGTCTTTCACCTGGATGTCGCGCACGGAAATCGCGGGCATGTTCAGCCGCAGTGACTGCCAATTCGCGCCGTCGTCAAGTGAGACCCAGACCTGCGCATCGGTTGCGGCATAGAGGAGTCCCGGCACGCGCGGATCCTCACGAATGGAATTGGCGACCGCATTATCCGCGATGCCGTGATTGATTTCCGTCCACGTCCTGCCGTCGTCGTGCGTCCGCCAGAAATGCGGATGCATGTCGTCGATGCGGAGGGTGTTCGCCGCCGCGTACGCGGTCCGCGCATCGAAATGCCCCGCTTCGATGTTGAAGATGCGCGTCCACGGCTTGATCGCCGCCGGCGTGACATTCTTCCAGGTCGCCCCGCCGTCCGTCGTGACCTGAATGTTCCCGTCGTCCGTGCCGGCCCACAGCACCGCCCCGCTTTTCGGTGATGGCGAGAGCGCCGTGATCGCACCGCGCGGCGCCGGCGTGACGCTGCTCGCGTACCGCCCCGCACTCGCCGGAACGGTCCACGTCTGCCGCGCCAGATCGGGACTGATGCGGGTCCAGGTGTGTGCGCGGTCGACCGACTTCCAGACGACGTTGGACGTGTAGTACAGCACGTTCGGATTCACCGGCGACCAGATGAGCGGCATAGTGCGCACGTTGCGGCCGAACTTCTCGCCGCGCGCCGCCGAATCGGGCCCCACCTGCGCGGTTTGCCCGGTGCGGCGGTCGTAGCGCGACACGCCGCGGCGCGCGCTCCCGAACACGACTTCGGGATCGCGCGGATCGGGTGCGGCGATGCCGTATTC
This sequence comes from Gemmatimonadota bacterium, assembly GCA_003220955.1. Classification (GTDB taxonomy): domain Bacteria; phylum Gemmatimonadota; class Gemmatimonadetes; order Gemmatimonadales; family GWC2-71-9; genus 20CM-2-65-7. Next base: position 2,983 of record QHTW01000235.1, read on the forward strand.
CTGAATGTTCGCCGGATGCCAGTCGTGGAACGTGATTTCACCGTCATCCGAGCGACTGGCGACGCAGATCGACCCCGAGTCCTGCTGCCCGCTGCACACGCGATACGGAAACCCG
>QHTW01000257.1 GCA_003220955.1 Gemmatimonadota bacterium
GCCGGCGGCATTCGCGCGACTCGCCACGGTGCTCCTCGCCAAGGATTTCGTGCGCTTGCGTCTGACGGGCTCGATCGCGACGGAGCCGTCCGACGCCTCCGGCACGCTCATGTTCGATCCCGCTCACATGCGTTGGAGCCGGGAGATTCTCGACGCGGTCGATCTCGCGCCATCACTGCTTCCAGCGGTGGCTGGATCGGCAGAAGTGCTCGGCCAGGTCACCAAGGAAGCTGCCGCCGTTACAGGGCTCGCCGCCGGCACACCGGTCGTGGGGGGCGGCGCGGATAATGCGTGCGGCGCGGCGGGCGTGGGCGCGATCAGTCCCGGTGACGCGGTGTCGAGCTGGGGCACATCTGGGACCGTACTGGCGCCCACGGCGCAGCCGCGCGTGGATCCCAAACTGCGAGCGCACACCTTCTGTCACGTCACCCCCGACGTGTGGTATGTGATAGGCGTCGTCTTGTCGGCCGGCGGAGCGTTTGCCTGGTATGGCGATCAGTGCGCGCGCGAGCTGCCGGATGGGGGGGGGGGTCGAGACGCGCAGCTCGTTGCGGAGGCGGCAAACGTGCCACCCGGTGCCGACGGCGTGACGTTCCTTCCCTACCTCCAGGGAGAGCGGACGCCGCATCGGGACGCGTCCCTGCGTGGCGCGTTCACCGGCCTCAGTCTGGCACACTCGCGTGCTCATCTGACGCGCGCCGTACTCGAGGGCGTGTGCTTCGCACTGCGCGACTCACTCACCATTCTCCAGGAGTTGGGGCTCGCCCCCGGTCAGCTAGTGCTGACGGGCGGCGGTGCGAAGAGCGCGTTTATTCGGCAGTTGCAGGCAGATGTCTTTGGCCTTCCCGTGACGACCGTCAATCGTGAAGAGGGCGGGTCCTACGGCGCGGCGCTGCTCGCGGCGGTGGGGGCAGGAGCGTTTCCCGATCTCGAGACCGCGGCACGGCGGACCCTCACGCGCCAGCCGCCCACGCCAGCGAACCCAGAAATCCACAGAACGTACGAGCCCATCTATGACCGCTTCCGCAAACGCCTGGTGGCCTCGCGCGCATAACCTGATGTGGCTGGCGGTCGTCGCCACGCCGCTGTGCGCGCAGACGCCGGACTATCAGAATCCCGACCTGCCGTTCGAGCGTCGTGCGGCCGATCTCGTCTCGCGCATGACGCTCGAGGAAAAAGTCTCGCAGATGCAGGACGTCGCGCCGCCGATCGACCGGCTTGGCATTCCCCGATACAACTGGTGGAACGAGGCACTGCACGGCGTCGCGCGCTCTGGGCTCGCGACATCGTTTCCGCAGGCGATGGGGATCGCCGGCACGTGGGACGATTCCCTGATCTACCGGATGGCGACCGTCATCTCGGATGAAGCTCGTGCGAAGCATCACGAGTACGTGCGCCATGGCTCGCGCGAGCGCTATCAGGGGCTCACGTTCTGGTCGCCGAACATCAACCTGTTCCGGGATCCGCGCTGGGGCCGAGGTCAGGAGACGTATGGGGAGGACCCATTCCTCACCGGCCGCCTCGCGGTGCAGTTCATCCGCGGCATGGAGGGCGACGACCCCAGGTATCTGAAGACCGTCGCGACCGTGAAGCATTTCGCCGTGCACTCGGGGCCCGAGCCCGCGCGCCACACCTTCGACGCCGTCGTGGGCGAGCGCGACCTACGGGAGAGTTACCTGCCGCATTTCGCCGCTGGCATGCGCGAGGGCGGCGCCTACTCGCTCATGTGCGCCTACAACCGCGTGCTCGGGAGTCCCGCGTGCGGGAGCGATCTCCTGCTCCACAACATCCTGCGCGGCGAATGGGGCTTCTCGGGTTATGTCGTGTCGGACTGCGGCGCCATCAACGACATCTACGAGCGCCACAAGGTCGCACCGACGGCCGCCGCCGCGTCGGCCCTGGCTGTGAAAGCGGGAACGGACCTCGAGTGCGGTAACGTCTACGCGAACCTCGTAGCAGCCGTGCGACAGGGACTGATCACGGAGCAGGCGATCGACACCGCGGTCATACGGCTGTTCCTCGCCCGCTTCCGGCTCGGCATGTTCGACCCGCCGGAGCGCGTGCGCTGGGCGCAGATCCCGTTCAGCGTGCTCGACCAGCCGGCGCACCGCGCGCTCGCCCGCCAGGTGGCGCGCGAGTCCATCGTGCTCCTGAAGAATGCCGGCAGCCTGCTACCGCTTCGCAAGGACGTCGGCACGATCGCCGTGATCGGGCCGAACGCGGACGACCGGCGCATGCTGCTGGGCAATTCTGAAGGCTCGCCCGCCGACTCGATTACCCCGTTGCGGGGCATTCGTGAGGCCGTGTCACCCGGCACGCGCGTGCGCTACGCCCGCGGCTCGGACCTGGTTGTGCCCGGCGACTCAGGGTTCGCGGAGGCGGTGCGGGCGGCGGAGCAAGCGGACGTGGTCGTGCTGTGTCTGGGCTTGACAGCGCAGCTCGAAGGCGAGGAGATGTCAGTCGAGACTCCCGGATTCCTCGGCGGCGATCGCACCCGCATCGACCTGCCCGACGCGCAGGAACGGCTGCTCGAGCGGATCGTTGCGGTCGGCAAGCCCACGGTGCTCGTGCTGATGAGTGGCAGCGCGGTCGCCGTGAACTGGGCGCAAGAGCACGTGCCCGCGATCGTCGAAGCGTGGTACGGTGGGCAGGCCGCGGGCAGCGCGCTGGCCGACGTGCTCTTCGGGGCGGCTGCCGGTGACGTTCTACACGAGCGTGGATGACCTGCCGCCGTTCGATGATTACCGAATGGCGGGACGCACCTATCGCTTCTTCAAAGGGACGCCGCTGTACCCGTTCGGCGATGGCTTGAGCTACACCACCTTCGCGTACAGGAATCTGCGCACGAGCTCGGCGAGACTTCGAGCCGCGGACACGCTG
>QHTW01000258.1 GCA_003220955.1 Gemmatimonadota bacterium
CGTTCGCGAGGTGTTCGCCCAACTGTGGTTTGTGGCCGACCGGCTCGTCGTCCGGCGCAGCCTGTGGAGCTGGTTACGCATGCTGGCGAAGGATCTCGCCCGGGGCCGAGCTGGCGCCCCGCGCTGCGAGATACGCACGACGTTCGACACAGCGGAGGACAAATGAAGCGCATAGTATGGCTCATCCCGGCACTGCTCATCCCCGCGCTCGCCGCGGCACAAACGCCGGGAACGATTCCGAACTCCCACGCATCCGATATCGCCAAGGCGAAGGTGGCGGCACGAGCGCATCGCACGAAGCATGTCCGTGGTGAAGCGCTCGGTCTCGACCACCGGCCGGTGACGCCGGCACAACACGCCGACCCGGCAACGCATGCGAC
>QHTW01000260.1 GCA_003220955.1 Gemmatimonadota bacterium
GCAGGCTTCATCACGGGGGGAGTCCGACTCTTCGCGACACGCCGCGCGCTGGCGCCGCGCGTCCCAACAGCAGCGCAGGTGTTGCAGCCGTTAGTTGCTCAGCACCGCGGCGGCGACACGGTGGTCGTCCGCTTCCACATGACGGGAGTGCGGAGCGTCGCGATCGCAGGCAACTGGAACGCGTGGAAGCCGGAGGCGTTGAGCGGCTTGGGGGACGACATCTGGGAGGCGGCGCTGCTGCTGCCGGCCGGCACTTACTACTTCAACCTGGTAGTCGATGGAAACGAATGGGTTGTCCCCGGTGGCGTCACGACGATTTCCGACGGCATGGGTGGGCTGGTCGCGGTCCTGAACGTGCTGTGACTTGACGATTCCGGTTCTCATCCGTACCGTGGCGACGGCTGGCTCTCAACCCGGTGCTGTCCTCCCTTTTGAGGGGGTGTCACGATGGGGAAGATCAACATGATGAAGGTGCTGGTGGGCGGGCTGATCGCGGGTGTCGTGTTGAACATCATCGACGGCGTGCTCTTCGGGTACTTCCTCAAAGATCAGATGGCCGCGGCGATGGCGTCGCTCAACAGACCGGCCATGACGAACGCCCAAATCCCCTGGTTCGTTTTCCTCGACTTTGTTGCCGGCGTCTTCCTCGTGTGGCTCTATGCCGCCGTCCGGCCGCGCTTTGGCGCGGGCCCCGCGACAGCCGCCAAAGCGGGATTGGCAGGCTGGTTCCTGGCCGGGCTGCTCCCCACGCTGTTCATGTGGCCGATGCATCTCATGCCGCAGAACCTCACGGTCATCACACTGGTCGTAGGGCTGATCGAGTGGCCAGTCGCGACCGTGATCGGCGCGAAGTTCTATACGGAAGGTGCCGGCGCCGGCGCGGGAATGGGTGCCGGAGCGGGAATGGGTGGGAGGATGTGATCCTGTAACTCCGCGAAGAGGCGCCTGAAAGGCGCGGTGGGTAGCACATCACCCACCGCGCCTTTGTTTCGCGCCCCCCCGGTCTGCGCCGTTGAGAGTTAGTAATCGAACCGCAGTGCGCGGTTGGTTCGTCAAATACCCGACGCGCGCGCGCAGCCCCCGCTCACGGTCGAGCGCGAGAAAAGCGCGCTCATCCGTGATGTTGTTCAGGAAGATTGCGCCTTCCCAACTCGATCGCGACAATCCGACGCGAAGATTGAAGAGACTGTACGCCGGCAGTAAGGGATCGAACGTAAACGTATTCTGCGTCAACGGTCCGCCGATCGTCTGCCCGAACGACGCGATGTTCACGGTACCGATACCGGGCGTGAGATCGTCGATCTGCGTGTAGCGTGACCCGACATACTGGAAGCTGCCGGTCAGCGAGGCGCGCGACCCACCCACTGGCAACGAGTAGGTAACCCCGCCGCTTGCCTGAACGCGCGGCACGCTGGGGAGCCGATTGCCCGACTTCACGCCGCCGACGACCGTGGTTACGCCACCCGACGTAGTCGTCACCGTCGACTGAAGCTTCGCATCATTGAGACCCGTAGCAAATGAAAGGTCCCAATGTTCACTGGGAGACGCGGTGACCTCTAATTCGATCCCCTGGCTCTTCGACTTCGGGACGTTGAACACGAGACGAGACGAGCAAGTGCCCGCGGTCAGGTTCAGCTGTAGGTTCTTGATGTCCATGTAGAATGCGGACAGGTTCAGCGAGCCACGGCCGCCGGCAAATCGGGATTTCATCCCGGCTTCGTAGTTCCACGCTGTTTCGTCCTTCCAAGAGTCCCTGCCCCCGAACGTGATCGTGTCCTGCGGAGAACAGATCGGCTTGTTGAGTGGATCGTTGATCCCGCCGAGCCGGAAGCCGCGCGAGACCTGGGCATTGAATGTCAACGCATCGGACGCCTTGTAACTCGCGATGAACCGGGGGACCACCCCGTTGGCTTTCGTCGTGCCGGGCTGGGACACGTACCCCACGAAGAAGCCGTCGAAGAACTGCGTGCGGTCTTCCTTGAAGTCGTACCAGCGCGCGCCGGCGGTGAGGTCCAGCTTCGGCGTGACGCCCACCGTTGCTTCGCCGAAGACCGCGGTTTGCCGCAGCTTGTAATGGAGATCGGAGAAGAACAGATGGTCCTTGGCAGCCAACGGTCCCTTGGTGAAACCATAGGGTTGCGGAGCGGGCGCTCCGATCGCTGGACAGCAGATTGGCGCAGCCATCGTGTCGAATCGCGCGACGTACACGTCCTGGCCGTACCCCCGCTTGTTAGTGCTGTAGAAGCTACCCACCAGCCAGTGCACCCGACTCTTCGTCCCTGCCAGGCGCACTTCCTGGGTCCACACAATCGAATTCGTGTGGTCGTATAGCGGCGCATCGAGCGTGTAGATGTTTTCGGGAAGTTGGAAACTCCCTCCGACGATGCTGGCGTAGAGCGCCGTCGCGTCGCGCACCACGAGGATGTTGCGGTGCGTGTACGACGTAACCGCCGTCAACGTCGCCGGGCCGAGATCGTACTGCAGGTTCACGTCACTCAACAGGAACTTATCGGTGACGGGCTCGTCCATCTGCGTGAACAAGCGTCGCCCGCCGAGCGTCACCTTCGGCCGCGTGGTCGTATAGGGGTTCGCGAGGATATTGAACGCGTCGATGCGGTTCCAACCGTCGGCCTTCACCTGCTGATAGACGACGCGGGGCGTGATGCTGAAGCGGCTCGTCGGCTGCAGGCGCAACGCGCCCCGTACGCCGGTCCGGCCGTTGCCGTTGACGTTCTCGTTCACCTGGAGGTTCGGCTGCACGGCGTCCATCCAGCCGCCGGTCCGCGTGCTGTATCCCACGATTCGGAACGCCGCTTTGTCTCCTAACGGCGCGTTGAAGCCGAGCTTGGCGCTGTTGCCGGGATCGCCGCCATCGATGGCCGTCACTTCCGCTTCGCCGAACGTGTGGCTCACGCCCAGCTCGGGTTGGTTGCTGACGTAGCGCACCGTGCCGCCCAGTGAACCCGAGCCGAACAGCGTGCCCTGCGGCCCGCGCAGCACCTCGATGCGGCCCACGTCGAACAGATCGAGATCCGGCGTGAACAGCGAGAGCGAAATCACCGACTCATCGAGATAGGCGCCGACTTCTTCTTTCACGCCGGGCTGGTCGCGCGAAATCTGGCCCGACGATGCGCCGCGGATCGCGGGCTGGCTCTGCCCCGGTCCCAGGTTTTGCACACTGAACCCCGCGACGTTTTGCGCGACCTGCTCAATGGTCTCCGCTCCGCGCACCCGCAGCGCCTGCTCCGTGGGGGCCGCAATCGATAGCGGCACGTTGATCAGTTGCTCTTCGCGCTTCATCGCGGTGACCGTAATCGCCTCGAGCTCGAGCGCCACCAGGACGAAGTCGACCACCGCTTCCGCATCCGCCGCGACTTGAACGCCCGGGTGCGACTGCGTTCGGACGCCTGGCAAGGAAGCGGACACGGTGTAGGTGCCGGGCGCAAGGTTCGTGAAGGCAAATGTCCCCTCGGCATCGGTCGTGGCGCGGCGGGCG
>QHTW01000259.1 GCA_003220955.1 Gemmatimonadota bacterium
GGCACTGGCGTGGTGCGCTACGCCGGTGGTTCGAGCTTTAGCGCCCTCACCGTGTCGCCGGCCGCGCAGAGTCTGTCGATTTCCCGCTATCTCGCCGTCACCGGGTCGGTGTCGTTGCTCGAAGCCGGTGTCTGGGCGAGCCAGGGTCGCGCCGATATCTGGTCCGCTCTCACCCAACTGGGGAACACGCGAGTCGCGGTCAGTGGAACGATCGGATTCAGCACGCGCTCCGACGGGGTCGCGGCCGGCTCCGGCAGCGCCCTGGCCGAGGCGGTGCGGGGTGATGTTGCCATCGGCGCTGGCGTCGTCAGCGGCGTCATCTAACAGGAGTCCGGGGTCGCGGCGTTCCGGCTCCGAGGCCGGACATGGCG
>QHTW01000261.1 GCA_003220955.1 Gemmatimonadota bacterium
ACGCATCAGGAAGTACGGCGCGGCGACATCCTCGTGCTCTGCTCGGACGGCCTGTCGGGACAGGTCAAGAAGGAAGAGATCGCGCAGGTCGTGACCTCGACGCGCGATCTGAGCGCGGCGTGTGACAAGCTGATCGCGCTCGCCAACGAGCGCGGCGGGCCGGACAACATCACGGTGGTCATTGCGCGCTTCGACGGCGAAGGCCTGCGCGATTCCCGGGGGGGGGGCGACCAGCAGGCAGACGTCGGCCATCAGGTCTATCCGCTGATCGATACGGAGACCAGCACGGAGCCCGTTCCCGTGTACAAGGGCAGCCGGCCCCCGGTGCCCAATAAGGAAACCCGCAGCCGCACGACCACGACGGTCCTCCTGCTGATCCTCGCCGTCGCGGCCGTCGTTTGGTACCTCACCCGGAATCAGTGAAAGCCCAGTTCAAGTTTCTTTCCGGCGCCCGCGCGGGACAGGTCGAAGCCTTCCGCAAAGGCTACATCGGTCTCGGCCGCCATCCGCTGTCAGACGTGCGTTTCGACGCCGAGCGCGACCTCGACGTCTCGTCGCGCCACGCCGCCATCGTCCGTAAGACCGAAGGCTTCGTCCTCCAAGATCTCGGCAGCCGCAACGGGACCTTCGTCAACGGGCAGCGCATCACGGGCGACACGCTGCTCAGGGGCGGCGACGTCATCGGCTTCGGCGCCCATGGGCCGGCGCTCGAGTTCGCCGTCATCGAGGCCGACACCGATCTTCCCTCGACCAGCGCGGCCGAAGCGCTCGCGGAGCGGTCATCGTCGCCGCGGGAGGTTTTCCAGGCCGCCTCGGCGCCGCGGCCGACGGCTCCGCGCCAGAGCACCGGCGTGCGCATCGCGGTGGAGGTGGCGCGGCAGACGGCCCAGCTCCGGCGCACTACCAAAGTCCTCATCGCGGTCCTGCTGATCGTGGGGACCGGCTTTACGTGGATGCAACTGGACGGCCGGCGGCGGGCGAACGAGCTGCTGCATCTGCAGCTGCGCGCCGACAGCCTGATGCGCGAGTCGCGCGCCCTGACGACCGAGTTCCAGAGCCAGCTGAAAGGCGTACGCGACGCGCTCAAGGCCTCACAAGACGAGACCGCCCGCTTGCGGCGGGAGCTCGATGCCTCCGGCGGTGACGCCACATCGGTAGCGCGACTGCGCACCGAGTTGGACGCCGCCGAGCGGCGGCAGCGCGCGCTGGCCGGCGCGGTGGGCGGTGTCAATTATCGCGCGATTTCGCATCGTAACCAGGACGCGGTGGCAATCGTGCTGGTCGAGTACACCGACGGCGAGCGGTTCAGTGGGACCGCGTTCTCCATCGACTCCATGGGCACGATGGTGACGAACAAGCACGTCCTGGCGGGCGAAGACGGCACCAAGACCCCGCGCCGCCTGGGTGTGGTCTTTTCGGGCAGCTCGCAGTTCTGGCGCGCCGAGTTGATCGGCGTCGCGCCCGACGCCGATATCGGAGTGTTCCGCGTGCTGATCAAGGGTGGGACGCCGAGAGTCGCCGGGCTCGCCAAAAGCCGCGAGGGACTCGAGCGCGGCGATCCGGTCGCGATCCTCGGCTATCCGCTCGGGTTCGATTTGCCCATGGAGTCGCAAGGCGGTCAGCCGATCGCGGAGCCCACCCTGACTGTCGGCACAGTCAGCAAGTCGCTGACGTCGGTCGTGCAAGTGGACGCCTACGGGGCGCCTGGTTCGTCGGGAAGTCCGATCTTCGATCGCGACGGAAAGGTGATTGCGCTGCTGTATGGCGGTGAGCGGGAATCGAACGGGAAGATCATCTTCGCCGTGCCGGCCTACGTCGTGTCGGACTATCTGAAGAGCCTCAATCTGCCGCGCTGAAGTCCCTTCCTAGACCGCAGAGCGCGCGCTCCGCGCGACAGAAAACCCCACGTACCCCCAGCCACAAGAATGCCGGGATGTTCGCGAAGATGAGTGGCTCGAGGAAAATGAGGATCAAGCGCCCAGCCGATCCCCTTCGCGCTGTTTGGCCAGCAGCCGCTCAGCGAAATCCACGCGCTCTTCCAACTCTGCCACGCGGTTCTGCATCGCGTCGAGGTTCTGGCGCAGCTCGTCGATATCGCGGTCGGACGGCAGGTCGCGACGCGAGTGCTTGCCCGAGATCGCGCGGCCGACCTGGATGGCGATGAGAATGATCGCCACACCGAGCGCCCAGCTGGGAAAAAACATTGTGCCACCTCCCGAACAACGAATTTAACGAAGTGCGATTACCGGGCTCAGTACGGACACGCCGTTTTCATCAAAGCTTTCGATCGCCACCCAGTACGCCTGCCCCACGGTGAGCGCACGTAGCTCGAGCGTCGTGCCCTGATCGGCGAAGCGCTGGTAGGTCTCATACAACTTCGTCGGTGAGATCCCCCACCGCAGGTTATAGCCAACGACGCCGGAAACCGGCCGCCATGTGATCACGGCATTGCGCTGATCCGCCTGCCGCCGCGCCACGAGACCCGCCGGCGTCTTCGGCCGCCCCTCCGCGCCATTGCCGAAGACACGGATGTCGCTGATCGCGAGGTTCGCGGCGCCGACATGAATGTGCGCGCGCAGCGGTGCGGGGAGCTCGATATACACGTCTGGGCGATCCCGCCTCTCGTGTGACAGATCGGCCAGCGGCGTCCACTGACGACCGTCGACTGAAGCTTGCAAACGAAACTGCGTGTAGACAGTCGAATCGTTACCGTACAACGCCGATTTGTAGTCGGCGTAGTTCACCTGTACCGCCTTCACGTCGTACAGTCGGCCGAGATCGATGGTCAGCCATTCGCGAGGACGATTCTGCTGCGCCACCCAGAATGTGCGTGGATTCTCGTCGACGACATTCCTGGCCGGGAAGGTGTCGTGTGTGGACGATGCGGTGACGGCCTTTCGATACGACAGCAACATCCAGCCGGTGAAGAGCTCCTCGCTCGCCTGCCCCCCTTACGTCGGCAGCCAGTGGGGAAAGTCGCCGAACCGCGTGTCGACATACATCTGACCATCGGCGTCGAACCCCGCGGGATGCAGGCCGATGCGCCGCTCGAAATTCCAGTTCACGCCGATCCACG
>QHTW01000262.1 GCA_003220955.1 Gemmatimonadota bacterium
TAAGCAACCGCGGTTCACGAGATCGAGGGGGTCAGGACAGTCTGTCCTGACCCCCTTTTGACTACTATATAGGATGACCTCCGCCCTGGGTCGCGACCTCGCGTCGATTGTTGGTGAGCGCCACGTGCGCTCAGCGCGGGCCGAGCGTGTGACGTACGCGATGGACGGCCTTCCCACTCACCGCCGCCTTCCCGATCTCGTCGTCCTCCCCGGTACGCGCGAAGAGCTGATCGCGGTCGTCCGGCTGCTCGCCGCGCTCGATGTCCCATTCGTACCCCGCGGGGCGGGGACAGGACTCTCGGGCGGCGCGCTGGCGGACGTGGGATCCGTGCTCCTTGTCCTGACTCGCCTCAACCGCATTCTCCGCATCGATCGCGACAATCGCCTGGCCGTCGTCGAGCCCGGCGTCGTCAACGCGAAGCTCGGCGCCGCGGCCAAGCCGCATGGGCTGCAGTACGCACCCGACCCGTCGAGTCAAAGCGCCTGCACGATCGCGGAGAACGCGGGCGGCCCGCACTGTCTCAAGTACGGCGTCACGGCAAATCACATCCTCGCCCTCGAGGTGCTGCTCGCCGACGGCTCGCTCGTCGAAATCGGCAGCCCGGCGGGCGAGTCGTGGGGCCCCGATCTCGTGGGCGTGTTCGTTGGCTCGGAAGGCAATTTCGGGATCGCGACGAGAGTGACGGTGCGACTGACGCCGATACCGCGCGCGGTCAGAACGCTGCTTGCCGACTTCAGCGCGATCCGGACCGCGGGCGAAGCGGTGTCAGCGATCATCGCAGCCGGCATCGTCCCCGCCGCGCTCGAGATGATGGATCAGTCCTGCATCCGCGCGGTGGAGGATTCGGTCTACGCCGCGGGATACCCGCGTGATGCCGCCGCTGTGCTGCTCGTCGAAATCGACGGCCGCAATGCCGACGCCGTGCTCGCGGAGACCGAGGTGGTCACCGAGCTCCTGGGGAAATCCGGGGCGCGGTCGGTGCGATCGGCGGCGAGTGAGGCCGAGCGCGAGCGGCTGTGGCAAGGGCGCAAGAAGGCGTTCGGCGCAATGGGACGATTGTCGCGCGATCTCGTCGTGCAGGACGCCGTCGTCCCCCGCTCCGCCCTCCCCCAGGTGCTCGAGACGATCGCTACCATCGCGCAGCGTTACGGACTGGTCGTCAGCAACGTCTTTCACGCCGGCGACGGCAATCTCCACCCCAATATCTCGTTCGACGCGACCGACCCGGCGCTGAAGCAACGCGTCGAAGCCGCGAGCGCGGAGATCATGGAGACCTGCATCGCGGCCGGTGGCACGATCACTGGCGAACATGGTGTCGGGATCGACAAGCTCAGGTATATGCCGCTGATCTTCGATGCGGAGTCGCTTGGGGCAATGCATGCGGTGCGCAAAGTCTTTGACCCCGAAGAACGAGTGAATCCGGGGAAGGTCGTGCCACTCCACGCATGTCGTGAGTGGGCTTCGGCTAACGCCGGGGCGTCGCCCCGAGGTCAGCCAAGGGCCGTTGCATGACGATTCTCGAAAAAGTGACCGCATTGTTAGGGGAAGGCGCCGTCCTCGAGGCCGGCACCGATCGGGTCCCCCGAGTCGCCCCTGGCTCCCCCGATGCCATCGCCCTGCTGCTCGGCACGGCGCACCAGGAAGGCTGGCGCGTCCGCATCGAAGGCGCCGGGACCTGGCTCCAGAGTGACGCCCCGGCCGACCTCGCGCTGACCACGCGCCGACTCGATCGCATCCCCGCGATCGAGCCCTCCGACCTCACCGCGACCGCAGAGGCGGGCATCGGGCTCGATCAGCTGCGCCAGCAGCTCGCCGATCGCGGCGCCTGGCTGGCGATCGATCCGCCCGGTCTCGCCGGGCGCACACTTGGCTCCGTGGTGTCCACCGCGACGGCAGGCCCGCTGCGGCACGGCTTCGGTCCGATCAAGGACCACCTGCTCGGCGTCACGTTCGTGACGGGCGACGGTCGCATGGTGCAGAGCGGCGGGCGCGTGATGAAAAACGTCGCCGGCTACGACCTCACGCGCCTGCAGGCCGGCGGCTTCGGCGCGTTCGGGGTCATCGTGCTCGTGCACCTGCGGCTGCGCACCCTGCCCCGGGCCGACGTGACGTATGTGCTCGAGGGCGCGCGCGAAGACCTGACACAGGTCGGTGAGGACATCGCGGCCGCGGGACTGACGCCGGCCGCCCTGGAGCTTGTCTCACCCGCGCTCGCGCGGCGCGAGCGCTGGGTCCTGGCAGTCCGGCTGGCCGGATCGCCGGCGCTCGTGGCGGCGGACGAAGCCGGGCTGGGTGCGGCCAGCGGCGGCGGCCGCTTCGCGCCGCTGCGCGCCGAGGAGGCGCACGCGTTCTGGATGCGGCTGGCG